>JANMHK010000373.1:0-3184 GCA_031375135.1 Sphingobacteriales bacterium
CGAGGAAGCCGGGAAGCACGGCGCCATTGTGAAAGTGATCTTTGAGAATGACTATTTGAAAGATGAACATAAGATCAGGCTTTGTAAGATCTGCAGCAACATACCTGTTGCCTTTGTAAAAACCTCTACCGGTTACGGGTATACGAAAGGCGATGATGGCAAATTCTCTACGAAAGGCGCTACGCTGGACGACTGCAAACTGATGCTGGCCAATGTGGCACCGGGGGTTCAGGTGAAAGCAGCGGGGGGCATCAGGAGTTTGGACGAATTGCTTGCCATGAAAGCCATAGGGGTAACGCGCATTGGTGCTACGGCCACTGCGGCTATCATAGGTGAAGCCAGGAAAAGAATGGGACTAGGCTCCGGGGAAGTTGCGAGTACTGATGTTTCGGGATACTAAGGAATTGGCGAATTGGCTAATTGGCGAATTGGCGAATTGACTAATTCTGCTTGCCGAGAGGTTGAGACTATCCGATCAGGTTGATTTTTGATTAGAACAATTAGCCAATTAGTAAATTAGCTAATCAGCCAATAGAATAACGAACTGCTGTTCGAAAGTTGGCGAATGCTGCAGTAATGCCTCGATAAACGCCTTTCCATATTTGGCATAGTATGGCATGAAATTATCTACTCTTTCCTGCAGATTATTGTTTGGAAACAATTGTTCCCTGATCTTATTCAACTGTTGTTTTTGAGTATCAAATTTCTTTTTCTCAGCGCGCAGAAGTTTCTTGCCTGCCTCGGACAACTGCTTTGAGAGCCTGGTCTCCAGGGCTTCCACGTGCTGAACCAGCGTTGGATCCACCACCGCAGCCTTATGTTTTAGTCCCCCGAACAGATTTTTCGCTGCTGCCAATTCTGAATCAACGTCCAGTAAGTTGCTGCTATGGGCGGTCACATATTTATTCATCTGTTCGAAATCCGACAGGAAAAGGTCCTCGATGCTAAAACCGAATGCCTCCAACTTTACTTCCTGTTTCCGGTCTCCCACTAAAAAACTATTACGCAACACCAACAGCGGATAGGGAACATCGTAATGGTCAAAAAGATGCTTCATTTCCATCCAATAAGCCAGTTCTGCCCCACCGCCAACGAAAGCGATATTGGGTAAGATGGTCTCCTGGTACATGGCCCTCAACACCACATTCGGACTGAACCGATCGGGATGCTGTTCGAGTTCAAGACGGATCTGATCGGGTGTAAATTGAATGTCGGTCTGCTCCACTTTAAACAAGCCCCCATGTTCCACGATCCTTTCCCGTATCCCATCTTCCAAATAAAAAAGGTTGATCTCCCGGGGATTCACCTGCACTTTATAGTGATGGTGCAAAGCTTCGCCTGTTTTTTTCACCAGCTCATTTGGAATATGATTAAAGAGATCGTCCGTAAAAACATTGGCCATTTTTTTCTTGAGCCCCGGATGGTCGGCAATTAACACCAACAGTCCGTATGAAGAAAAAAGCTGATTGACAATTCGGAAAGTTGAATCCGCTATACTAGTGCCGGGTTGATAACTGTCCCGTAACATGTTGATCAGTTCGGGTCCATATTCCTGTACACCAAGCTGGCCCTCTATGCGGTTGATCAATTCAAGTAATGACTGATCAACTTTCATTCTGCCGACTGCGCCCTGCTGTTTCGTTTTCCATTCCATTTTCACGCCATCCAGTTTCACCTGGCCCAGTTCTTCCAGGTCATTATCTTCACTGCCCATATAGTACACAGGAACGAAATTATAATCGGGGAATTGCTGGTGGAGCGTGGACGCGATCTTTATCGTGTGCAGTATTTTATAAACGAAATAGAGATAGCCAGTGAAAATATTGGGCTGGTGTGCCGTACAGATGGTGAATGTATTTGGAGAAACGAGTTGACTGATATGCAATTGCTGTAATTCAGTTGCGGTGCCATGGTAAAGCTCAGTGAATACGTCACAGATCAAAGCCCTGTCGGTCCCAAAAGCGGTTCTTTCCGCCATGGCAGCTTTGACCCCTTCGAGGTCAACGGGGTGGCGATAGAAAGCACGAACGGATTCTTTTTGATCAAGGTAATCCACCACGAGACCGGAGAACAATCCAGTTTTCTCATAGGGCATAAACCTTGATGTACAATCCACCGATAATTAATTTGAATGATGTTATTAAACCAATTCCCCTTCCAGGTCAAAATCGTATGCTTTGGTGATCTTCACCTGTACAAATTCACCAGGCTTCAGTTTTCGATCTGAATGAACGATCACTTCGTTATCCACCTCTACAGAATCAAATTCCGTGCGCCCCAGGTATCTCCCGGATTCCTTCTTGTCGATCAGGACCTTGAACTCCCTGCCGAGCTTTTCCTGGTTCTTTTCGTAACTGATCTCCTGCTGCACTTCCATGATTTCACGGGCCCTTTCTTCCTTCACTTCCTGCGGTACATCGTCAACCAGATCATGTGCTGAAGTACCTTCTTCATGAGAATAGGTAAAGATACCCACCCGGTCGAAACGGTGTTGCTGCAGGAAGCCTTTCAATTCTTCCACATCGTCTTCAGTTTCCCCCGGGAACCCTGCAATAAGCGTGGTCCTAAGGCAGATGTCGGGGATCTTTTCCCTGATCTCGGAGATCAGCACATTCATTTCTTCCCGGGTGATCTGCCTTTTCATGGCCTTCAGCATGTTATCTGCTGCGTGCTGCAAAGGCATATCCAGGTAGTTACAGATATTATCTCTTTCTTTAATCGCGTCAATGATCTCAATGGGAAACTTCGAAGGGTAGGCATAGTGAAGCCGGATCCATTCGAGGCCCTCAACATCTGCAAGGGCATGGAGGAGTCGGGGCAGGTCCCTTTTCTTGTAAATATCGAGGCCGTAATACGTGAGTTCCTGAGCGATCAGCATCACTTCCTTCACACCCCGTTTAACCAGCATTTTGGCTTCTGTCACTAATTCTTCAATGGGCTTGCTGACATGCTTCCCGCGCATCAGGGGGATGGCACAGAAAGAACAGGTGCGGTTACAACCTTCGCTGATTTTCATGTAGGCATAATGAGAAGGTGTGCTGAGCAGACGTTCTCCAACCAGTTCTGCTTTATAATCGGCTTCGAATCTTTTTAGGATCTGTGGCAATTCCATGGTGCCGAAATAGGCATCCACTTCAGGGATCTCGGCTTCCAGGTTATTGCGGTAGCGTTCGCTGAGGCAGCC
>JANMHK010000386.1:0-15535 GCA_031375135.1 Sphingobacteriales bacterium
CAAGGCATTAAGCCCATCGGACTGGGGGCCCGGGATACCCTTCGGCTTGAAAAAGGCTTTTGCCTTTACGGAAATGATATCGACGATTATTCAACACCTCTCGAAGCCGGATTGGGCTGGATAACCAAATTCACAAAGCCTTTCACCGCGAGTGAATACCTGCAGAAACAAAAAGCGGGCGTTGAGAAAAAGTTAGTTGGATTCGAAATGATCGACAAAGGAATTCCGCGCCACGATTATCGGATTAAAGACGCAGAAGGTAACCTCATTGGCCGTGTTACTTCGGGAACCCAATCACCAAGCCTCGGCAAAGCCATTGGTCTTGGTTATGTACAAACGGAACACGCAAACCTCAATACCGAGATCTTTGTCGAAATCAGGGACAAACTGATCAAAGCGAAAGTTGTCAAAATACCATTTGTATAATCAGCTCATCTGAATATGAATCCTACTTCCAAGCCAAACCTGTTCACTTCACTTTCTCCGGCATTATTGCACCTGTACGATGTTTCAGATTCCATCGTGGTGATCATCGATGTGTTAAGGGCTACATCTACCATTGCTACAGCATTATATAATGGCGCGGCTTCTGTGATCCCCGTAGCTACCGTTGCAAGATGCATTGAACTCGGGAAAGAGTTTGACGGCATCACTGCCGGTGAACGCGATGGTAAAGTGGCCGATGGCCTCGAATACGGCAATTCGCCTTTTGAGTATCCAGCTTCTTTCGTTGGTGGAAAAGTCCTCGTACTTACAACAACCAACGGTACCAAACTACTCCATATGGCACTCGACAGCGGGGCCAAAGAAATCATTACCGGATCGTTCCCCAATCTTTCTGCTGTTTGCGATCACCTGATCGAAAGCAAGAAACACGTGATCCTGGGCTGTGCCGCGTGGAAAGACAAAATGAATATTGAAGACACCCTGTTTGCCGGTGCCGTGATCAACAGGATTCAAGAACATTTTCATGTCCGTTGCGACAGCTCGCGCATCGCCCTGAACCTTTATCATGCTGCCGGAGACGACCTCTACCAGTTCATGAAAGACAATGACGCTTCTCACTACCACAGGCTCACCGGATTCGGCCTGGAAAAAGATATTAGGTACTGCCTTACCCCCGACGGGGCGGACGTGCTCCCGAAGTTTGTAGGGGACCGGCTGGTCATTGGCTAATTAGCTAATTGACTCATTGGCTAATTCTTCTCGGACGAAGGTTTCCTGATTTTTTAGACGCTTTTGCTATAAAGAATTAGCTAATGAGCCAATTAGCCAATTGTCTATATTGTAGCCATGAAACTAAGATCGCAAGACTGGTTCGGCAGAACTGGAAAAGACGGATTCATATACCGGGCATGGATGAAGAATCAGGGCATCCCCGACGAAGAATTCAGGGGCAAGCCCGTGATCGGTATCTGCAATACCTGGAGTGAATTCACACCTTGTAATGCTCATTTTCGGGAACTCGCTGAATCAGTGAAACACGGCGTTATTGCTGCCGGTGGTTTCCCTGTCGAGTTTCCGGTGATGTCCCTGGGCGAAACCCTCATCAAGCCAACAGCCATGCTCTACCGTAACCTCGCGAGCATGGATACCGAAGAGTCTATTCGTGCAAATCCGATGGACGGCGTTGTACTGCTCTGCGGTTGCGATAAAACAACGCCTTCACTGGTCATGGGCGCAGCCAGCGTCGATCTGCCTACCATCGTAGTTTCGGGCGGCCCGATGCTTACCGGCAGATACCGCGGCAAAACCATTGGTACCACTGATGTGTGGCGTTTCAATGATGCCGTAAGAAAAGGTGAGATGAGCCAGGAAGAACTTACCGTTGCCGAAGCCTGCATGTGCCGAAGTCGTGGTCACTGCGCCGTCATGGGCACAGCCTCTACCATGGCTTGTATGGTGGAATCACTCGGCCTTACCTTGCCAACCAATGCAGCCATTCCTGCGGCCGATAGTAGAAGAAAAGTGCTCGCTCAATATTCGGGTCAACGTATCGTGGACATGGTTAAAGAAGATCTCCGCATTTCCAAAGTGCTCACCCGCGAAGCTTTTGAAAATGCGATCATGGTGAACGCTGCTATTGGGGGCTCCACCAATTTCGTGATCCATCTGCTCGCTATCGCCGGCAGAATCGGTGTTAAACTTTCACTGGAAGATTTTGATGCACTCTCTGCTAATATTCCTTTGCTGGCTAACCTGCAGCCGTCGGGAGAATTTTTCATGGAAGACTTCTATTATGCAGGCGGATTGCCCGTTGTCATGAAAGAACTCCACAACAGGTTACATAATCAAACCCTCGCGGTTAGTGGAAAGGGTATTGACCAAAATTACAACGATGCTTCCTGCTACGACCCCATCGTGATCGGTTCGCTGGATAAACCATTCAAGCCGGAAACCGGACTGGTGGTTTTAAAAGGAAATCTTTGCCTCGATGGTGCCGTCTTAAAGCCTTCAGCTGCAACACCCGCTTTGATGCAGCACAAGGGTCAGGCTGTTGTTTTTGAAAACATTGAAGATTATCACGCGCGAATTGATGATCCAACTCTTGAGGTAACGAAAGATAGTATCCTGGTACTGAAAAATGTGGGCCCTGTCGGCTACCCCGGTATGCCCGAAGTGGGCAACATGTCGGTCCCTAAAAAATTACTCGAGCAGGGCGTCACTGATATGGTGCGTATTTCTGACGGCCGCATGAGCGGAACAGGTTTCGGAACCGTTGTGCTTCACGTTTCACCTGAATCAGCTAAGGGCGGAACACTAGGGCTTGTAGAGAACGGCGATTGGATCGAACTTGACGTGGCAGGAAGAACCCTGACCCTCATGGTAGACGATGCTGTATTGAGTGAACGCAAAAAGAACTGGAAGCCTACACATAAAGTGGAAAGTCGCGGCTACGTGCAACTCTACCAACTGCACGTGCAACAGTCGCACCTCGGTGCCGATATGGATTTTTGTGTAGGCGGATCAGGAAGCGTGGTTACCAGAGACAGTCATTAGAATAGTGAGTTAATGAGAAAGTGAGGGAGCAAGCTAGCCCGCTACGCGGTTACTACAAGGACAGGTATATTCAGTTCATGTCGGACGGAATTCACGGTTTCTCCAAAGAGCAGATCCTGAATGCCTTTATGCCCATGCGATCCGATTACCAGCATGTCTGCCTTTGACTCCTTGACTAGCCTGACGATCTCTTTGGTTCTGGATCCGAAACCCAAACTCACCCTGGTGTCAAATCCCTTAGCCTGCATTTGCTTTTGAAAATCCTTAAGCTGCTCAAGATCCTGACGGGTTTCGAAATCATCACTGTCTTCCCCATGTATTCTCGAAGAAGGACTTTCAACAATATGGATCAAATGATAAGCAGATCCTTCCGTTCCCTGTCCCAATGCAAATTCGATCAGTTTACTATCTGAACTGCCCAGTTCCAGTGCCACCGCAATGACCTTGTACTCGGGCTTTCGGAATTCCAATTCGGGATATACGGAAGGATGTATGGAAATGGACCTCGTTTGTTTTTTCTTTCTGATCCACGGGTGCAATAACACATACCCCAAAACAAAAATCAGGAAGCAAGCGCCGAGAACGATCAAGATCTTCCAATGCATATTACCGGAATTAATGAAGAAGCCTTTGAACTCACCAAACAACATCTGCCCATTAAGGTAAACAAGTACGATGGTAATCAACCAGGCTAGTATTTTGGTAATCCTGCCAATGGCAAATTCTCCCATCTGTTCCTTATCACTCACAAATTGTATCAGCGGAATAATGGCAAACCCCAACTGCAAACTCAATAACACCTGGCTGAAGATCAGCATGGCATCCACTTCCTGGTCGCCATAAATAGTCACAATTAAAAATGCCGGAATGATCGCGATCAACCTCGTCATCAACCTTCTTATCCATGGGTTGATCCGCAGCCTCAGGTAGCCTTCCATTACAATTTGGCCCGACAAGGTCCCCGTGATGGTGGAGCTTTGTCCTGCTGCAATCAACGCGATGGCAAACACTTTAGAAGCTAGACTGCCGAGTAAGGGGCTAAGTAATTCGTGTGCTTCTTCGATCCTGGCTACATCGGTTCTGCCGGTTTTAAAAAATACCGTGGCGGCCAACACCAGAATCGCGGCATTCACAAAAAAAGCCAAATTGAGTGCTATGGTACTGTCGATGAAATTGAATTTGATCGCCTCCAGAATGCTTTCCCTGTCGCGACGGATCTTCCGCGTTTGTACCAACGCCGAATGGAGGTAAAGATTATGCGGCATGACGGTTGCGCCAATGATACCGATCATGATATATAGCGCTTCCTGGTTTTCCAAATGCGGAATGAACCCCAGTGCTACTTCAGGCAACGAGGGTTTGGCCATCAGGATCTCTATCAGGAAGGAAATGCCCACAACGGCTACCAATGAAATGATGAAGATCTCCATCCTGCGCATCCCTTTTCTCTGCAGAAACAATAACAGGAGCGTATCTGCAACGGTGATGACAACGCCCCACGAAATGGGAATGCCCGTCAATAAATGCAGGCCTATGGCCATGCCCAAAACCTCGGCAAGGTCCATCGCTGCAATGGCAATTTCAGCGAGCACATATAGAATGAGATTGATCCAACGGGGATAGGCTTCGCGATTGGCCTGTGCCAGATCTTTTCCCCTGACGATGCCTAGCCGCGCAGCGAGACTTTGCAGCAACAGGGCCATCAGATTACTCATGAGCAACACCCAGATCAGGCTATAACCGAACTTACTCCCACCCGCCAGGTCGGTCGCCCAGTTGCCGGGGTCCATGTACCCAACACTGATAAGATAGGCCGGACCAAGAAAAGCAAAGATCTTTTTCCACCAGGGTTTTCCTGAGTTACCCCTGGTGTCGATCGAGCCGTGCTCCTCGTTGAGTGAATGTTCTGATATCTCCATAGTAACTTCTTAAAATTAGTGTTTCCTGAGCAGGCATTTTTGTCTAATTAAATCAGGTTGATTACATTGTTATTTCACTTATCGATATTGCTTACATGTTCATAAACAAAACAGTTATTATCACAGGGGCAGGACAAGGAATTGGTTTTGCGATCGCAGGAAAACTGGCGTCGCTGAAGGCTAATGTTGTTTTGAACGATATGGACCCTGTACTGGCTGAACTCGCTGCCAATAGAATTCAACAAGACGGTGGAATCTGTATTCCTTATCCCGGAGATGCATCAGATGTTTCTTTTATCCGGCAAATGGTGTTGGATGCGGTTGCGAGATATGGCAAATTGGATATGGTGGTTGCCAATGCAGGCATCACCACTTTTGGCGATTTTTTTGATTATACCCCCGAATCGATGCAGCAATTGCTGCAGTTAAATATATCTGGTACATTCTTCCTGACCCAGGCAGCAGCACTTGAGATGCGCAAAACTGGCGGCGGCAGCATCCTGATGATGTCTTCTGTAGTTGGCAATCAGGCCCATAAATATCTCGCGGCATACGCTATGACAAAGGCTGCGATCCAAATGCTGGCCCGTAACCTCGTGATCGAACTCTCTCCCCATAAGATCAGAATAAACTCTATTGCCCCCGGCGCTACCATCACAGAAAGAACGATGGCTATGGAACCCGAATACGATAGAACCTGGCAAAAGCTTACACCATTGGGGAAGCCGGGCACCACGGCAGACATTGCCAACGCGGCTGTTTTTTTATTGTCAGATCAGGCTGGTCAGGTAACAGGACAAACCCTGGTGATCGATGGAGGATGGTCTGCCGTTTCACCTGCGCCCGGTGAAGAACATTTCAAAGACGTGAAGGACAACTAATACCCCTTTTTTCCTGTACTTTTGCAGATTATCTTTTTTGCAATCCGTAGGAGTGAAACATCAATATGGCATTATCGCACCTTTTGAAATTTATTTATAATAGCGGGACGGACGAAGTGATCCGTAGGGGCAAGAAAATCCATTCTATTGGGTATGTAGAATTCATCGAACATGATGAGTTGGTCAATTCCGTGACTTTCAGGGTGAAGGATGATAACTACAACACCTATTACAAGGTATTTATACAGAAGTATAAGGACCCTAAATCCCTTTCTATACGGTGCAGTTGCCCCTACAATTTAGGGGATATCTGCCGGCATGAAGCTGCCGCTTTGCTCCAGTTACAGGAACTTTTAGACAAGAATATTCTCGGTGAAAAAGGGATCGTATACCACCAGCGGCATACGGTGCTCAAGATGAAACATATAGACCTCAGGAGCATCCGCATGCTCACTTCCCAGGATATGTACAGCCTGGCTGAAGAATACCTCCGTACCAATAAAGCCGTCATCATCCAGGCTAAGGATGAGCGCGTAGAAGCTTCCATGGAAGTGGAGGGGGAAACTTATCCTGTAGTGATACAGAAAAACGATGAACGCAATTTTGACACTTCCTGCAAGTGTAAAGAAGAGAACCATCCCATCTGTTTCCATAAGGCCATCTTATTTGTGCAGCTCCTCAATGCATATGGTCCCAATTATTTCGACAGCATAAGAAACTGGGAGAAGGAAAAGAATAAATTACTCGAAGCCTACGGCTACAGCACCAAAGACGAAGGCTGGGAAAAGAAGTTCGAGTTCGCTTATAAAGACGGAAAACCATTTCTCAGGGTATTGGATCCAACCGTGAAAAGGGTTATGCCACCTGCAAATGTTTATAGACCAAGAGTGGAAGTAGCGGAGGCTGAGCCTGAAGAAGAAGTGGTCACAGTTATACCACCTACCCAGAAGCTGGGTGTGGTGTTCAACAACAATCTCAAAACCTTCCCCAGATTTTCCATTGATGTGGTAACCGGCGAATGCGCTGAAACCGGTGAGGGATTTACAGGGAAAGTGGAGAAAATAGACCTCGGTAAATTCGTTAATCTTGAAGGGATGTCGGAAGACGACAGCTCCCTGATCCAACAACTTAGAAAATTCCAACAGGCAGATATCAATAAATTTCTCAGCAGGAATTCGCCTTTCTCCGGCATCTGGGATAACATCATCCAACAGGAAGATGAAGAACTGGCCGACGATACAAAGGGCCTGATCGTTGAATATATGCTGCCCAAGATCAGGAAGATCTTCCGTGAGTATAGGGATAAGGCGCCTTTTTATATTCTTCCCCAGGGGAAATCTTTTGTGACCGCAAACCTGCGGCAGGTGGAAGTATCCATCGATGCGATAAGGCCCGCTTTCAGGATCTATCCCGAAAAAAAGAAGATCGCCATTGAATGCGTGGCCCGCGTGAATGAGCTGGAGATTGAGTTGAAAGACAATGAATGGAAGAGTGAATGGTTGATGCTGTACAATGAAGTGATGTACACCTGGGAGAAGGAAGACGATTTCGCCGTGGTGAAGGATTACCTGCCCGATGGTAAGGTTTTGATTCCGGAAGACGAATTCCCGGAGTATTTGCAGAAGAAAATAACGCCGCTGACGCGTGATTACGGGGTGGAGTTTGACAAGGCCCTGGTGCTTGAAGTGAAAGATGGAGAACCAGAGATCAGGCTGCAGCTCCAGGAAAAAGGTGATTATCTGTTATTTGTTCCTTTATTCAGTTACAAGGGCTACGAGATCAAGTATAACGATAAAGACAATATCAGCATTCCGATGAACGGCAAGGTGATGATGATCAACCGTAACAAACAGGCGGAGGTCGGATTTTTCCGGAAGCTGGAAGCACTGCATAGTAATTTTCTCCGGCCTGATAACGGGGCCTTAGTCCTCAAGGGAACGGATGTGTTAAAGAACAACTGGTTCTTCCTGTTCGTAGATGCGATGAAAGAAATGGAAGTGCCCGTGATCGGTTTTGACGTACTGAAGAATTTCAAATTCAATACTGAAAAGCCAAATACCAAGATCCGCATTTCCAGTGGCATGGATTGGTTCGATGCAAAAGTAGATGTGTTGTTCGGCGACCAGCAAGTCAGTATTTCCGAGATCAAAAGAGCCCTTACCAACAAACAACAGTTTGTGCAGTTGAATGATGGCACCCTCGGTATCCTTCCTGAAGAATGGCTGAAAAAATACTCACTGTTATTCCGTGTGGGAGAAGGAAAGAACAATGATCTGCGGTTGTCGAAATACCATTTGAGTATTATTGATGAGTTGTACGATCAACGGAACGACGAAGAAGTGGCCATTGAATTGGAAGAGCGTTATGAACGATTGAGGAGTTTCAATCGCATCAATGAAGTTGATCCACCGAAAGAACTGGAACATATTCTACGGCCTTACCAGGTGGCGGGATATCACTGGCTGAACTACCTGAGCGAAGTGGGCTGGGGCGGGATATTGGCAGATGACATGGGTCTCGGTAAAACCGTTCAGGCACTGTCTTTTGTTCAGTTCCTGAAAGATAAGAATGAAACGATCCAGGGGATCGTTGTTTGTCCTACTACCCTGATGTTCAACTGGGAGAATGAGATCAAGAAATTCACGCCGAAATTAAAATACCTGATCCACCACGGTGGCGACAGGGCCCGGGATAAAAAAGGATTTGAAGGAATTGATGTGATCATCACCACCTATGGTACGTTGAGGAGTGATATCAAGATGCTGCTCGAAATTGAATTTGATTTTGTGATTCTTGATGAGTCTCAGGCGATCAAGAACCCGCATAGTAAGGTAACCAAAGCGGCCTCCCTGATCAGGTCTAAAAACAGACTTTGCCTGAGTGGTACGCCGTTACAGAATAATACGTTCGACATTTTCGCCCAGATGAACTTCTTGAATCCGGGTATGCTTGGAAGTGTTGAGTTCTTCCGGAACGAATTTGCAACACCTATTGACAAGTTCGGTGAGCCTGAACAAAAGGAGCACCTGAAGAAACTATTATACCCATTCATCCTCCGGCGTACAAAAGAGCAGGTGGCAAAAGACCTTCCGGAAAAAACAGAGACCATCCTGTTCTGTGAAATGGAAGATGAGCAGCGCAAGATCTATGATGCGTTCAGGAACGACTATCGCAACAAGATCCTGGGTGTGATCAGCGAGCAAGGCATTGAAAGATCTCAGCTGACCATCTTGCAGGGGCTGATGAAATTACGGCAGATATGTGACTCACCCTATATCATGAACGATGTAGACAAGTATCCCAATGTTTCCATCAAGCTGGAAGAATTAGGCCGTGAAATCAGTGAGAATATCGGTAACCATAAAGCATTGATCTTCTCCCAATTCCTGGGCATGCTGGCGCTGATCAGGGCTAAGCTGGAAGAACTTAAGGTGCCATACGAGTATTTTGATGGCAGTACTTCAGCACAGGATCGTGAAAAAGCCATCCGAAGTTTCCAGGATAATGATATCGTCAGAGTTTTCCTGATTTCCCTCAAAGCGGGTGGTGTAGGTCTTAACCTTACCGCCGCGGATTATGTATATATCGTTGATCCATGGTGGAATCCGGCAGTTGAACAACAAGCCATTGACCGTACGCACCGTATCGGCCAAACGAAGAATATCTTCGCTTACAGGATGATCTGTAAAGACACTATTGAAGACAAGATCCTTCAGTTGCAGGATAAAAAACGTAACCTGGCACGCGACCTCATTGCAGATGATGCAACCTTTGTGAAATCGCTTTCACGTGAAGACGTTGAGTATCTGTTCAGCTAGATTTAGCCGGTTAACACACTATCCGGTTAACACACTAACCGGCTACCTCACTAGCCGGCTAACACTCTAACCGGTTAACACTCTAACCGGTTAACACACTACCCGGCTACCTCACTATCCTAATGCCTCCCTGTTGCCGGTCGTTGTTGAGGCCTGATTTGCTTAAGCTATAGGTAAAGCTGAGCATCAAATATCTGCGAAGAATATTGGTTCGTGTATCTTCTATATAGTTGTTATTGCTGCTGCGGCTTACTCCCACGTTCTGATTAAGAAGGTCAAATGCCCGGAGTTTGAATTCGCCGCGGTTATATTTTAAAAACTGTTTGCTCACGGAGGCATTCCACAGGGAGACATTTGCGTTAAAGCCTTCTGCCCTTTTTGTGTTAATGGTATACGTGAAATCGGTTGCGAAGTAGAAATTTGCGGGTAGCTGCCAGTTCAGAAAACTTCCTAGTTCGTGGGTGAAGTATTTGGTGTTCAATGCAGGCTGTAGTGAATATTTGGTATGATAGAACACTGATGAATAGTTTAGGCCAATGCTTAATTTTTCAAGGCCATTGTTTTCAATGCTGATATTGGGCCGGAGCTGGGTGGTATTAATATTATTCCTTTTGCTGTTGATGAACTGAATGTCTTTCGACTGTCCTGCGTTGAGTCCCAGGTTAAGCGTAGTCTTCTTAATAAACGACAGGGGCATTCCCCAATTGATGTCGCCATTCAACTGGTAACTGCCGTTGACGTTAACTGGCCTGGTATATTTCACGCCAAAGGCTGTGATGGAGTCACTGTTTACAATTCTGTCGCCGATTTGCCGTAAGCTCAGAAAAGCAAAAAAATTGGTTCCTTTAAACGGGGTGACAGACATATAATTCAGGTTCAGCGTCTGAATAAATTCCTGTTTAAGGGCTGGGTTTCCGATGCGGATATTTAATGGGTTACTGATATCAGGAACGGGTTGTAACTGCGTAACAGAAGGCTGGTTGGTGTTTGAAGTATAATTGAGATTGAGGTTTCTGAACCTAGTAAAATTGTATTGAAGCCTGGCGTTCGGTAGCACATTGTAGAATTTTTGTTTCAACAGGGTATCCTTCCCATTCGCACTTACTTTACCCTTTAATTCCGCTTCCTGCCACTGGGCTCCACCCGCAATATTAAATTTCTTCTTCTGGTAGCGAAGCTTGGCCCCTGCCTGCAGAGTTCCATAGCTGGTAGAAAAATCATTGGAAAGAAGAGCGTTAGGCTGATCAAATTTATCTGAAAAATGATTATAGTTATAGGTCTCACGGGTTGAGCCAGAGTTTGTATTACTTTTTCCGGCCGAGAGTTCTGCCAATAGTCTTTTGCCAAGAGGCTCTGTGAATACCGCTCGAATATTGTATCCCTGCAAGTTGGCCTCGCTGAAGTTGCGCTGGTTGATGCTGTCGCTTCGTAGAAGACTCCCATTCAAGGCATAAAACCTGTTTACAGACTGCTGGTCACCTTCTCCATCCATTTTGTTCAACTGATTGTTTAGGTTGAACGAGAATGTTCTGCCCTTCTGTTTGAATTTCTTTCTAAACAACAGATCATTCCTGAAGTTGAATCCCTCTGTTCTTCCAAAATTAGCGCTAAATCCGTCGTTGGTTTTTACGTGTGCTTCTGATGAGGTTTCATAAACTGAATTGGAACGGGTTGTGGAAGATTGTTGCGTAAAGGAAGGACTGATCTTCAAAGACATGCTCGAATCAAAACGTTGTTCGACAGAGAAGTTCAGCCGATGGCTATTGTTGGTATTGTCCGAGACGCTACGTTGATTATAGAAATAGCTGGAATCAGGAAGAATATATTGTCTTTGTATTTGCTTGTCGATATAGGGGTTCGTGCTGTTGAAAAAATAGTTGCTACGGAGGTCTGTCTTCTTGCTAAGGAGGTTGTTGTAATTCAAACCAACGGCTTTAGTGGTGTTAATCCCAGTGTTGTTATTCAAGCCCATCATTGCTGCATTAGGATCGTCTGAATTGATACTGATGCTGATGTTCCCGCCAGATTGCTGCATTTGGGACATGCCTCCGCTGAAGTTCAGGATATCCATGAATGAAAATCCTTCGGCATTGGTATTGTTTGCCATTGCGATGGCGGATAACTGTCGTTCATTTTTAAAAGAGTTTACATTTCCCCTTCCTTCAAAACGGTCATCTGTTCCAATGCCTCCGGAAAGTTTTCCGAACAAGCCTTTCTTCTTGTCTTTTTTCAGTTTCAGGTTAATGGCTTTTTCGCTATTGCCATCGTCGAATCCCGTCATCTGTGCCTGGTCACTCATCCTGTCGTACACCTGTACTTTGTCCACCGCATCCGCGGGAAGATTTCGGGTAGCAATTTTTGGATCGTTGCCAAAGAATTCCTTGCCATCAACAAATACTTTATTGACTTTTTGTCCTTGCGCCTTCACCGTACCATCTTTTTCCACTTTCACGCCGGGAAGTTTCTTGAGCATGTCTTCCACATTGGAATTGGGCAGCACCTTGAAAGACCCAGCGTTATATTCGATGGTATCAGCTCTTAGGGTCACTGGTGGTGCCTCACCTTCAATGACAATTTCACTCAGGATTTTAAACTTGTCGCCAAGCGGGATCTCTCCCATGTCGCGCGCATTGTTCTCATCGGTTAAACTGAATTTTCGGGTATGGTTGTGATAGTTGACGTGGGTGATCAAGAGCCTGAAGCTGTCTTTCGGCAGGCCTGTCAATTTGAATTCTCCCTGTTGGTTAGTCATGGTGAAACTGATCAGTGATGAATCCTTTGCCGTCATTAACGTAATGGTAGCGCCGTACACCGGTTGGTTGGCCAGGGTATCTTTTAGTTTTCCTTTAACTGATCCTTGTTGCGCTTGTAGGGAAAGAGATGCTATTATTGTAAAGAACAAAACCAATCTTTTCATTATGCCTGTTTGGACTTCGAAACTAGTTCCCAAACAAGGGTGATCCGGTTAATGAACTTGGCATTAAGGTTAATGAAAGTTAATGTTTTAACATATTTGAAATACTAATCCATACTAATTCACGTTACCAAAAAAATCCTTTCCCATGATACAAAAATTGTTCATTACTGATATTGTTCGCGCATTCATACAGAAACTGATTCAACGCCCTGATTATTATGCGATAAAGCATTTTGAGAAGCAGCGTAGGAGGCCTAATTATGTAAGGCTCTAGCCTGTGCACAACCTCTGAAACCATGTGCTTGGCGCCGTCCCCCTTAAAAAGGGACGGTTTTTTTATTTCCTTATCTTCAAGGCATGGGTAACCTGAAGATATATCGTTTATCAGAACACGCGGTGACCGTGTCATGGGAACGAGGCATCGATCTGGGTACCCACCGGAAAATAATGCAGCTTGACCGGCAGCTCGCCAGCGATCCATTTCCCGGCTGGATTGAAAATGTACCCGCTTATCATACACTAACCGTTTATTATGAACCCTTGCATATCATTTTTGATGTCAGACAGTACTTGCTGGATATGCTTGATAAGGAGAAGTTGGAAGATGAATGGAGGCACAGGAAGCTCCGCGTCCCCGTGATCTATGATTCTGCCGTTGCCCCTGATTTGGAGCCGGCCGCAGATGCACTTGGACTTTCCGTTAAACAATTGATTGAGCTTCACACCGCCGGTAAATACCATGTCTATATGTTAGGGTTCATGCCCGGCTTCCCATATATGGGGAACCTCTGTGAACAGCTGCAACTGCCGAGAAAGTCAGTACCTGCAGCTAAAGTTGCGGCGGGTACTGTTGCTATCGCAGGTCATCAAACCGGGATTTATCCTTTTGATTCTCCAGGAGGCTGGTATTCCATTGGCAAAACGTCAATACCCTTATTTCAAAACGGTCACGCATTTTTTGAGCCGGGCGATGAAGTGCAATTTTATCAGGTAAATCATTTTTGATGTCGCTATTGATCTTAAAATCCGGGTTATATAGTTCTGTCCAGGACCAGGGGCGATGGGGCTTTCAGCGAATGGGCGTTCCAGTAAGTGGTTGCATGGATAAACAGGCCGCGTCGGTTGCAAATATGCTTTGTGGAAATCCTAAGGATCGGGCCGTGATTGAATTTGTGATGCATGGGGCACAGATCCGTTTTGATGAGGATCATTTGGTCGCGTTTTCCGGCAGTGGTGCCGTTCCTGTTTCCGAGGGCAAAGAGCTTTTATTGAACCGCGCGATCTTCGTTCCGAAAAATTCGATCATTGATCTTCGTTATACAGACAAAGGATGTCGTTTATACATGGCCGTAGGTGGCGGCATTGATACACCCGTAATAATGGGGAGCAGGAGTGCCTATGAGCCCGCGGGTGCAGGCGCGAAATTGAAAGCTGGCGACGCCTTGCCGGTAGGGATCAGGTCAGACATTACAGATAGGATGATCAGCAGGATGGCGCATCATGGTGTTAGTGTGGCAAAATGGGGCGCGGTTGAATTGTTGGAAGAATTTGATACCGACTGTATCCGGGTTTTGCGCGGTCCGGAGTGGGAACAATTCAACAAGGACTCGCAAATAAAATGGTCATCGGCCTACTATCAGATTACCCATGCATCAGACAGAATGGGATATAAATTGAGTGGTGAGCCTCTATTGCTGGAGAAAAGAGAAGAAATGATCTCTACTGCGGTATGCGCAGGTACCATACAGGTGATTCCTGACGGATCGCCATTGATCTTGATGGCAGATGCCCAAACTACTGGTGGATATCCGAGGATCGCGCAGGTGATTGATGCGGATATGTCCATCTGTGCGCAAAAAAGACCGGGGGACCAGGTTCGCTTTCGGGAAGTGTCTGAAACTGTTGCGCAGGAACTTTATTTGAACAGGAGGCAGGAGTTAGCCAGGCTGGAAAGAACAGTAGGGACAAAGTTTTCTATTTGAGTAAAGAGGTCTCGATGGTATTTGAAAGATGATCACGGGCGTTTTGAGCAAGGTGGCCGAAAGATATTCACGGAAATTTTAACATGAGTAGAATCGATCTCAATTGTGATATGGGTGAAAGCAGCGCCGCCAAACGAATTGGCGATGACCCGGCCGTCATGCCGTTTATCAGCTCTGCCAATATTGCCTGCGGGTTTCATGGTGGCGACCCGGCCGTCATGAAGGCTACAGTGGAACTTGCCTTGCAACATCATGTAGCCATTGGGGCACACCCATCATTTTATGATATGGAAGGATTTGGGCGAAACGAAATGAGCTTGTCGCCGGATGATGTTCATAGTATCGTGCTCTATCAGATTTCTGCCCTCAAGGGGTTCGCGAATGCGAGAGGACGAAGATTGCATCATGTGAAACCGCATGGAGCCTTGTATAATATGGCGGCACGTATGCCCGCCTATGCAAGTTCGATTGCCCAGGCCATCAGAGATCTTGATGCGAATATTATATTATACGGATTGTCGGGCAGTGAGCTCATTCATGCAGGACGATTAGCAGGACTAACTACGTGCAGCGAAGTATTTGCGGATAGGGCCTATCAGGAAGACGGTTCGTTGGTGCCGCGTTCGAAAGACGGCGCCGTTATCCAGGATGTTGAAAAAGCGATTGAGCAAATGATGATGATGGTGAGTAAGGGGCAGGTAAAAACAATTACTGGTAAGATGATCGATATCGATGCCGAAACCATTTGCATCCACGGCGACCATGAAGGTGCTGCTTTGTTTGCGAACAGGTTGAACAATGAACTGACAGCTGGAGGACATATCATTAAAGCGATGGCACAACAACATGGCTAGACAATCCAGTCCTATTCTCACAAAAGCAATGACCCAGCAACATGGCTAGAAAATTTACCGCGGTGATCACCGGTGCTGCCTTCCTGATGGCTACCTCGGCCATCGGGCCGGGATTTCTTACCCAAACTGCGGTATTTACGAACCAACTCGCAGCATCCTTTGGG
>JANMHK010000388.1:0-2445 GCA_031375135.1 Sphingobacteriales bacterium
CCATTAGCCAAAGGCTAATGGCCAATGCTATAAACGGATTGACTAATTGGCTAATTGACTAATTGGCTAATTCTTTCGGGAATATTTTCATGAGATGCTTCGAGTCTCTAATTAGCCAATGAGCCAATTAGCTAATTAGCCAATTCTAAAGAAACCGCTCCCCTTTATTACGCTTCACCTCGCCCACATATTCCTTGATCTCCTGTTCTTTTTCTTTCTTGCAGATCAACATCACATCATCCGTATCCACCAGGATATAATCGTCCATCCCCTGAATTACATAGAGCTTTTCATTTTGGGTATGAACCATGCATCTTGTGGCGTCTATCACCATTACATTTTGTCCGGATACGGCATTACCCAGGTAATCTTTCTCCATATTATCATAAGCAGAATTCCATGTTCCTAAGTCACTCCAACCAAAACTGGAAGGAATAAGGTAAACGTTATTCGCTTTTTCCATGATGCCGTAGTCGATCGAAATATTTGTACACTGGGGGTAGATGCGGCCTATCGCTTCTTTCTCTTCTGGCGAATTCAGTTTCCCAAATTCAGCGTCGAATAACTCCGAAATCTCCGGAAGGTGTATTTGAAAAGCCTGAACGATATTCTTGACCTGCCAGACAAATATGCCGGCATTCCAAAGAAAATCACCGCTGGCCAGAAACGTCCGTGCCAATTCCAGATTCGGTTTCTCGGTGAAGGTTTTCACTTTATATACGTTGTCCGACACACTTTGCTGATCAAATTGAATATAGCCATAGCCTGTGTTGGGCGTGGCGGGCTTGATGCCCAGCGTTAGTAAGGCCTTATGCTTGCTCACAAAATCAAGTGCTTCCAGGCAAACTTTATTGAATGCTTTTTCGTCAAGGATAAGATGATCCGCAGGCGCACAGATGAGTGCTCCTGCGGGGTTGATCTCTTTCAACTTATAAGCGATATACGCAATGCACGGCGCCGTGTTCTTTCGCGAAGGCTCGCAAAGGATATTGGCTGGATTGAGATCGGGCAATTGATCCTGTACTATGCTTTTATATTCATCCGAGGTTACGATGTAAATATTTTCTAAAGGAATAAACCTTAAGAAACGATCATAAGTACTTTGTATCAGCGTTTTTCCAGTGCCCAAAATATCGAGAAACTGCTTCGGGAAGGAAGTCCTGCTCATTGGCCAAAACCTGCTCCCGATACCGCCGGCCATGATAGCCACATAATGGTTCTTATTCATCAGATCAATCCTTCTTTAATTAGGTCATGTAAATGTATCACCCCTGCATACTTTCCATTCTCCTGCACCAGCAGTTGGGTGATGTTGTTCTTCCGCATCAGGTCAAGGGCATTCACCGCCAATGATGATGCTTCTATTGTTTTTGGATTTGGAGACATGATCATAGCTGCTGTAGCGGATCGCGTGTCAGCCCCTTTTTCCAGCATCCGTCTAAGGTCTCCGTCTGTAATAACCCCTTCCACACGATCTTCCCCGTCGATTACTGCTGTGATACCAAGGCGTTTTTGCGAAATTTCCACGATCACATCTTTCAAACTGCTATCCCCTTTTACTGAAGGCTTTTCATTCTGCGGGTAAAGGTCCGACACCCTCATATAGAGTTTCTTACCCAGGGTTCCACCAGGGTGGAACTTGGCGAAATCTTCACTTGTAAAGCCCTTCATCTCCATCAGGCAAACTGCCAGCGCATCGCCCATTACCATTTGCGCTGTTGTGCTGGTGGTGGGGGCCAGATTATTGGGGCAGGCTTCCTGCGGAACCGTGGTATTAAGCGTATGATGGGCATGGGTGACCAGGTAAGAAGATAAATTCCCTGCCATAGCCACAAGTGGGTTACCGAGGTTCCGGATTAGTGGCACCAATACTTTAATTTCCGGGCTTTCACCGCTTTTGGAGATCACCATCACTACATCGTCTTCCTGGATCATACCCAGGTCGCCATGGATGGCATCAGCAGCGTGCATGAATATGGCGGGGGTGCCGGTACTATTGAAGGTGGCAACGATTTTCTGCCCTATGATCGCACTTTTCCCAATTCCACTCACCACCAGCCTGCCCTTCATATTAAAAAGAAGTTCGGCTACATGTTCGAAGCTTTCATCGATAAATCCGGTCAGCGCCTGAATGGCAGCAGCTTCCAACTCAATGGTTCTTCTGCCAACCTGCCTGATATTATTTTTTTCCATGTAATTCAGGCAAAAGTATTATTTTAAAGAAGACTGCCAACGGAGTATCAAATCAAATAACTGCCTATTCCCAAGAATTGGTTGTTTTAACAGTTATCCCGCCTGCGTTTTCGTAAATTCGCGGCCGGAATTGGAAAAACAGCCCCGTGAATATTGCAGTTTTCAATATTGTGTGGTGGAAAAACGTATGAAATGGCTACTGCAAAAAAATCATCTACAGCAAAAAAATCCCCCAAAATAAAGGCCTCTTCG
>JANMHK010000395.1:0-2405 GCA_031375135.1 Sphingobacteriales bacterium
AACCAGATAAAAACGCGGATAAAAAAAAAGTAGAAAATAAAGCCGCACAAAAAAAACCCGCTAATAAAGCGGCTCCAAAAAAAGCGGCTCCTAATAAAGCAGCGAAGAAAGCGGCTCCCAAGAAAGCGGCTCCTAAAAAAGCAGCGAAGAAAGCGGCTCCCAAGAAGCCGAAAAAACTGGGTGGACATCCAAATCAGGACTCCGAAGCTTGAGTTCCTTTTAGGTAGATATCACGAGGCGGGCTTGCTACCCGCCTTTTTTATGCCCGATGTAAATTTCTTCAATTCCGCTGGCCTCATTCTCGATGGAGTTTTCCGAGCCAATAAAAACTTTTCATCAAAAACTACATAAGCTTCTTCCACATATTTGGCAAAAAACTCCCAGGTCATTGTTTCTTCTTTCCCAAAAGTAATTACCCGAAGTTCCTTCTCATTATAACCAGTTGCCAGCAGTGCATGACTAAACCATAATCGTCTGCGTGCATCCCCAGCCGGGACTCCCTTGATCACCTTCCATACCTTGTTTTGCTGCCATTGTTTTTCTACTGATTTCGGAATATTTATACCTATATAACATCCCCCGTAGAGATAGATCACCCTTTTCACCTCTTCTTGCTGTTGCTTCTTATTCCTGAATGAAAGTTTTGCATAGGCAACGATTTTATGTCCGTCTATTCCTTTTTTGCGCCAACTATTGAGCACCCTTATGGCTTCTAGTGGTTTTCCCCCTTTATCCAACAATGATTGCAGCCCTTTGGGCGACCTCTTCTCCCGGATCATTTTGCCGTAATCATCAATAATCGTGTTGGTACTTGGCCGATAGACGTTTTTTGATTTGTACGACTTCCAAATGAGGACTGCATGGGCCGCAGTTGCATAAGTGCAGTTATTCAATTTCAGATTACCGTAGTCCCCCCAATTATGGTTTGGCTTTATCCTGCTTCCCCAGTCATATTCAACCGGGACCTTAATATCCTTGTCGGCTTTGCAAACAATGGTCCTGAACTTCAACGTTCTTTTATCATGTTTATAAGGGAGTCGGCCCGATGGTATGATGCATTTAGCAATGTTATTGGTCGCCATATCTGTTCTGAAAAGGTTGTGCTACAAGGTAGGATTTAATGGAAAACTTTCATAGTGACTTCTCCCTGGACAAGTTGAATCCGGGTCAGATCTCTCTACTGATACTAATTCAGTCTTTGTTTGTATTCAAGCAAGGCTTTCTGTAAATCATCATAGTTCAGTTTTTGTACTGAAACTGCTTTGTCAATGGCCAGAGAAGCCGCGATCGCTGCAGACTGGCCCAACACCATAAATACCGGCTCCATGCGGATAGAGCCAAATGCAATATGGGTAGCACTTAAGCAAACCGGAACCAGCAGATTTTTACAGTCTTTTTCTTTGGGTACGATGGCCCCATAACTGATCGGGTATGGTCCCTTAACATGGGCCTCAATATTCCCTTCATTTTTTACAAATCCTTCCTTAGTCAGATACCTCTGTATATGATGCGAGTCCATGCCATAGGCCGCCAACGCTATTGGGTCTGTCGCTACCTTCAGACTTTCACAGTTGAATTGGGTCATCACATACTGGCCCACCATCCGACGTGCTTCGCGCACGTACAATTGTTCCTGCCATCCATTCCCTTCTGTGAACTCATCTTTACACATTCCCCATTTAGACACTTCATTCCTGATATGCTCGGGCATTCGAGGGTGGTATGCCAGCGTCCACATAAGTCCTTTCTGGTAATTGCGATGCCGCTCCGCGATCATATCCCTTTCCGAATAACTGGCTTCAGGATAATTGTAATTCTGCCCGATAAAATCTGTTGAGAATCCCAGCCGGTTGTTGGTGTCGGTTTTCCGATTCGGCATGTCAGAGTTTATCCATGGAAATCCTTTCTCGCCGGCTTCGTAATTTCTCAATAGCAGTTCATAATCCAATTCATTGTATGAAGCGGGCTTTTCAAAAGGGATGCGGTTATCAGGATAGTTGGTCAGGCACATTCGGAAACAATAAGCCTGCACAGCTTTGCTCGCAGATCCTTCTTTTCCCGGGCCCTTTGGATCGATGAAAGGCAAGAGGCCACTGGAGGGATTCCCCTTCTCGCGATATGGATCCACCCCGCGTACAAAGTTGTGGTTAATGGAATTACGGGCGGGCTGGTTGGTCATCGTGCGGGCAGTGTCTGCCGTGTGAACGCCATTGAGCGTTTCACCGTATTGTTTGTTTGATTCCCTGCCGACGGTATAACTAATACCAGCAGCTGCCATCAGATCGCCTTCGTAGGTAGCATCAATGAATAATTTGCCGGAATAGACCTCGCCGGTTTCCATGGAAATGGAGGAAATAACTCCTTTCTTTTTGGTCACCCCATTTTTCCGGTTAAGCCTTTGGTTG
>JANMHK010000418.1:0-6962 GCA_031375135.1 Sphingobacteriales bacterium
GGTGGAGGCCGTCGCTGTTAATGATGAGACCCTGATGGAACACTACCTGGAAAAAGGGGAACTGGATGAAGATGAAATGCGTCTGGGATTAAAAAAATCGCTGATCAACCACGATATCTTCCCCTTGTTCTGCCTTTCTGCTGAGCGGGACATGGGCAGTGGCCGGCTGATGGGATTTATCGACAATGTTTGTCCGAGCGCCAATGAAATGCCGCCGCAGACCACTTTGCAAGGTGACCCGCTGCCTTCTGATGCCAATGGCCCTGCCTGCATCTTTATATTTAAAACCATGTCCGAGCCTCACGTAGGCGATCTTTCTTATTTCAAAGTGTATTCGGGAACGGTAAGGGTGGGCATGGACCTGGTCAATGAAAGCACTTCGGTAGCAGAAAAGATCCACCAGTTGTTTGTTATAGAAGGCAATAAAAGACAGGCTGTCCAGGAACTGGTAGCAGGTGATATCGGGGCCACCTTGAAGCTCAAGAATACGCACGTGAACAATACCCTGCACATCAAGGGGAAAAACCTGGAACTGGCGCCCATTCAGTTTCCTACACCCAATATGACGGTTTCCATCGAGCCAATCAATAAAGGAGAGGAAGAAAAATTGGCCCAGGCCCTGCATGCACTAAGGGAAGAGGATCCTTCGATCATTATTGAAGTATCTCCCGAACTTCATCAGACCCTGATCCGCTGTCAGGGCGATATGCACCTCGCCGTTGCGAAATGGAAGATCGAACACCATCACAAGGTGGAAGTGAAATTTGGCAGGCCCAGGATCCCTTACCGGGAAACCATCAGAAGACCAGCGGAATCTAACTACCGCCATAAAAAACAATCAGGAGGCGCGGGGCAGTTTGGCGAGGTCTATATCCGCATCGAACCCTGGCAGGAAGGTATGCCCGATCCAAAAGGATTGTCGGTCCGCGGCAGGGAAGAGTTTAAACTGGACTGGGGTGGGAAGCTGGTTTATTATAACTGTATTGTTGGTGGTGCGATAGACAATCGCTTCATCCCTTCTATATTAAAAGGAGTGATGGAGAAAATGAATAATGGACCGCTTACCGGATCTTTTGTAAGAGACGTGCGTGTAAGTGTTTACGATGGTAAGATGCACCCTGTAGACAGCAATGACCTGTCTTTCAAGATCGCAGGGATGATGGCTTTCAAACAGGCCTTCCAGGAGGCTGACCCGCTTTTGCTGGAACCGATCTACCATGTTGACGTGTTGTGTCCGGATGATCTGACCGGCTCTGTGATCGGCGACCTTCAAACCCGAAGGGGTATGGTAGAGGGCATGGATACAGAAGGTCATTTTCAAAAAATATCTGCAAAAGTGCCGCTGGCCGAGATGAATGATTTTTCATCTTCCCTACGCTCACTTTCGCAGGGGCGGGCCAAGTTCAGGATGAGTTTTGACGATTACCTTCCAGTGCCATTCGAACTTCAGAAAAAACTAACCGACGATTATATGAGAATGGCCAGGGAAGAAGTTTCGTAATAAAAATTCTACCTTTTCAAAATGAGGCATATTATTTTGAGCAGGAATGCCATCATGGTCTTCCTGCTATTTTTTTCTATGAGCGCAAAAGCCCAATTGCCCAACTATAACGCTTATCCTGTTTACGACGGATCGGATCTGGGTTTAAGCTATTCCTCCTCCGCATCCCTCTTTAAGATCTGGGCCCCTTCTGCGGAACAGGTTCAGTTGAACATCTATCCCGAAGCCCTGGGCGGAGAGCCACTTCAAAAGGTGAATATGGAGAAGCAGGGAAATGGCGTATGGCAATCTTTGCTTTCAGGAAACTATGCAGGTAAATTCTATACGTTTCGGGTATACATAAACGGTAGTTGGCGCGCCGAAGTTCCCGACCCCTATGCGAAGATGGTGGGCGTGAATGGCCGGCGTGGGATGATCGGCGACCTTTCCAAAACGCAGCCGGTGGGTTGGGAAAAAGATAAAAGTCCGGCGTTCAAAAAGGCAACCGATGCCGTGATCTATGAATTGCACGTAAGAGATGCCAGCATACATGCCAGCTCGGGGATAGCAAAGAAGGGAAAATTTGCAGGACTAACTGAAACGGGTACCCGAAATAAAGAGGGACTGAGTACGGGCCTGGATCATTTGAAAGATTTGGGCGTCACCCACGTGCATTTGTTGCCGAGTTATGATTTTTATACGGTAGACGAAACAAAGCCCGAGACGCCGCAATACAACTGGGGTTATGATCCTTTGAATTATAATGTGCCGGAAGGGTCATATTCGACCAATGCGAAAGACGGGATCATGCGCATCAGAGAGTTCAAACAACTTATTCAGTCGTTCCACAGCAACGGACTGCGGTTGGTGATGGATGTGGTATATAATCATACCATGCTTACGGAAGACTCCTGGTTCAACCAGTTGGTGCCGGGGTATTATTACCGGCAAAATAAGGATGGCAGTTTTTCAAACGCCACGGCCTGTAATAATGAAACCGCCAGTGAGCGACCGATGATGCGGAAGTTCATCATTGAATCCGTGAAATACTGGGTGAAAGAATACCATGTGGATGGATTCAGGTTTGACCTGATGGGTGTGCACGATATTGAGACGATGAATGAAGTTGCCCGTGAGCTAAGAGCCATCAAACCAGACATCTTATTATATGGGGAAGGGTGGACCGCAGGGGCGAGTCCTTTGCCGGAAGAAGTCCGGGCCCTGAAAAAAAATGCATCGAAGCTGGATCATATCGCCGTGTTTAGCGATGACATCCGGGATGGCATCAAGGGAAGTGTTTTTGAACATGCCGATCGTGGATTTGTCTCGGGGAAAAAGGGCATGGAAGAATCCATCAAGTTCGGCATCGTAGCTGCGACGCGACATCCGCAAGTGGATACTTTGAGTGTGAATTATTCGAAATCGTCTTATGCGACGGATCCGGCACAGGTGGTGACATACTGTGAGTGCCACGACAATCATGTGCTCTGGGATAAACTGGCCATATCAAATCCGGGCGCAAGTGAAGCGCAACGCAAAAACATGCATCTGCTGGCCTTGTCTATTGTATTGAGTTCGCAAGGGATCTCCTTCCTGCATGCGGGGACAGAATTTCTGCGATCGAAACAAGGAGTGGAGAATTCGTTTAATTCGGGCGACAATATCAATGCGATTGACTGGAGTTTGAAGAGCAAGCATCGCGATGTGTATGAATACGTGAAAGGCTTGATCGCCATGCGCCGTGGACACCCTGCATTTAGGATGAGCAGGGCTGCTGATATTGCCAAATATATCCGGTTTCTGAGTTCGGAAAATAATTTAATCAGTTATACTATAGATGGTGGGGCAGTAGGGGATTCCTGGAAAAAGATCTACCTGGCGTTCAATGGTTCAGGCGAAACGAAGAAGCTCGTTTTGCCAAAGGGAAAGTGGAAAACATTTGTAGTCAATAACGGGATCAAAAAAGGGGCTTTGGCACCATCGGACATATCTCCCAATGCTGCCGTCATTCTCTATATGGATTGATTCATTCTAATGTAACTTTGCAGGGCTATGGTTAAAAAGGAAGTCTATATCGTGTCTGCCGTTCGTACGCCGATGGGCAGTTTTGGGGGCGTATTGAAAGATGTTTCTGCAACAGAGCTGGGCGCGATTGCCATCAGGTCAGCTGTTGAGCGCGCAGGGATAAACCCTGGTGACGTGGAAGAAGTATTGATGGGTTCTGTATTGCAGGCCAACCTTGGGCAGGCGCCCGCACGGCAGGCGTCCAAAAAAGCGGGTTTGCCGGATCATGTTTCGTGTACCACGGTCAATAAGGTATGTGCCAGTGGTATGAAAGCCATTGCGCAGGCTGCGCAGTCTATATTATTGGGAGACCGGGACATTATCGTAGCTGGGGGCATGGAGAGCATGAGCAACGTACCGTTTTATGCCGACTCCTTGCGCTGGGGTAATAAATACGGGAACGTCAGTTTAATTGATGGCCTGGCTAAAGACGGTTTGACCGATGTATATGATGGGCAGGCGATGGGCATGGCAGCAGAGTTATGTGCTCGGGAATGCGGCATTAGCAGGGAAGATCAGGATGCATTTGCTATCGAAAGTTATCGGCGGTCTCAGAAAGCCTGGAACGAAGGCTTGTTCGATAAAGAAGTTGTGCCGGTCGCCATTGCGCAAAAAAAAGGGGAGCCATTGGTTGTTTCCCGCGATGAGGAACCCTTTAATGTCAGGTTTGATAAGATCGCGGGGTTAAGACCTGCGTTCACGAAAGAAGGAACTGTTACTGCAGCCAATGCATCCACCATGAACGATGGTGCTGCGGCCCTGGTGCTGGTGAGCGGGGAAAAGCTCCGGGAGCTGGGGTTGAAGCCGTTGGCCAGAATCCTTTCATATGCGGATGCGGAGCAGGCTCCTGAATGGTTTACCACAACGCCTTCTCTGGCGGTACCCCTTGCAGTGAATAAGGCGGGGTTAGCCATGACTGACATTGATTACTGGGAGTTAAATGAGGCCTTCGCGGTGGTCGGTATTGAAAATACGAAGCGCATGAAAGTCGATCCTGCCAAAGTGAATGTTCATGGGGGCGCTGTTTCATTGGGCCATCCCCTGGGTTGTTCCGGTGCGCGCATCATTGTTACACTTATTCATATTTTAGCCACATAAGGTGCAAAAATTGGCGCCGCCGGGATCTGTAATGGCGGCGGCGGCGCGTCAGCGATGGTTGTGGAACTACTATAATTAGATATCGTTCATAGGCTTGTAAATATGAAAAAAAATATTTAAAAAATGATTAGTTAATCAGTTTCAAATACTTAGCTTAGTGTACTTCTTGCCCAACCGGGCTTTAAAATCTAACCTTCCTATCTCAAAACCCTCGACCAATCATCCTGTATCTTTAAGCCACTACTTCTTAGCTCGTTGTTATCACCCCAAGAAAACCTCAGGAATTAATCACCCTGCTACTAACCCGTCTCCCTATTAAAGCATGTTCTCATTGAACATCTAATTTTCTATTGAACCTCCTTTAAGGCATCTGCTGTGGCAACATTCTCCGCAAGGAGTCGCTGTACTTTTAATGCCCAAATTGTTTAACCAAAAAAACACGTACTATGAGTAGTTATACATTTGAGAACACGAGCCTTACCCTGCGCACCAGAGGTAAGGGGTCCGGTTCGCCCCTCAAGCTTTTCAATTTCATTTCGGTGCTGCTGGTTTGCCTGTTGTTACAGGTAAATTCTGCATTTGCGCAGAAGCCTCCAGACGTGCCGCCAGCTTGTACGGGTTGTTCGTCTGAAGATATCAAGGCGCTTAATATAACCATTAACCCACCCCTTGGAACAGATATTTGTCAAACGACAGATATTATTAACGGGGCCACCATTACGGTAAACCTGGATGTTACATCCCAGACCCGTTATGGTTTTTATATTTATTACACCCTTGTTCAGATCGATCCAATTACGATGGCTGAGACCAATCTCGGTACTTTCAGAGAGTGTCATGCGATTGAACTTGCTCAAGGTCCCTATGCCCTTGTGCTGCAGGAAAAACCCGATTTGGTGATTGGGCAAAGTTTGCAATTAAGGAATGTGTTGACCGCATGGGGAAACCAGGTTCAGGAAATTGCTTTCTGTGGTGGATTAAACCCTGGAGCTACATTTCCTTACTCAGGCGCGGAACTTAATCCTAACATTATTAATGAAAATGGCGTTACCTGTAGCGTACTAGATCCTAAATGTAAATTGTATCCAAACATTGCATTCAACGTTCTCATCAAAGGAAAGCCTAACGCTACTGCAGCTGGAGCTTCCCCGGTCTGCGCTGGAACAGCAACCACAGTTACAATATCTGGTACTCCCGGAGCTACAGTAATATGGAAGATCAATACCACCAACCAGACGGATGCTGTTATTCCGGCTAATGGAATATTGATTGCACCAATTCCAGCAAGTTTTGTTGTTTCCCCCGGCTTTTCTGTAACCATCCTTAGCGTTACTAAAGACGGTTGTACCGGAGACGGAAAGGCTGCTGTACCATATACAGTCAATCCAACTAATACGGCTACTGGGCCTGGAAGCAGGACGCTTTGCATAAGTACCGCCATGACAGCGATCACCCACACAACAGCTGGCGCTACCGGCATCGGAACAGCCACTGGTTTACCAGCGGGTGTAACGGCAGCATGGTTAAACAACGTAATCACGATCAGTGGAACTCCAACGGCGTCTGGAACATTTAACTATACAATACCACTTACAGGTGGCTGCGGATCAGTGAATGCAACAGGAACGATTACCGTTACTCCTAATAACACAGTAGTAAATTCTGGAAGTGCAACCACTTGTATAAACGTTGCGATTACTAACATCACCCATGCTACCACTGGTGCAACAGGCATCGGAACTGCCACTGGTTTACCAACAGGTGTTACTGCTATGTTTGCCAACAATACAGTGACTATTAGTGGAACGCCATCGGTTTCTGGAACATTTAACTATACTGTACCACTTACAGGTGGTTGCGGATCATTTAGTGCAACAGGAACGATCACCGTTACTCCTAATAACACAGTTGGTAATCCTGGAAGTGCCACGGCTTGTATAAACACTGCGATTACAAACATCACGCACGCTACCACCGGCGCAACAGGCATCGGAGCAGCCACTGGTTTACCAACCGGTGTTACTGCTGGATTTGCAAACAATACAGTGACTATTAGTGGAACGCCATCGGTGTCTGGAACATTTAACTATACTGTACCACTTACAGGTGGTTGCGGATCATTTAGTGCAACAGGAACGATTACAGTTGTTTCCACCAATACAGTGTCTGGGCCTGGAAGCAGGACGCTTTGCATAAGTACCGCCATGACAGCGATCACCCACACAACAGCTGGCGCTACCGGCATCGGAACAGCCACTGGTTTACCAACAGCTGAAAAGCCAGCATTGGTAAACAACGTAAACACGATCAGTAGAACTCC
>JANMHK010000421.1:0-4096 GCA_031375135.1 Sphingobacteriales bacterium
GATTGGTAACATTGTAGTGGCTATTTCCTGGAGTGCCTACTTTAATAACATTCTTAAGGCCGTTGGGATAGAACTTCCCAGCTGGCTGGCCACGGGCTATCAAACTGCTTCATTGGCTTATGATAAAGCCGTTCTTGAAAGCCAGCCCTTAACAGGTCTGGTATACACTAACGCACCCAGCATCGCAGGGATTAAGTTCATCATTAACCTCCCGGCATTTATTATTGTGGTATTGGTCACGATGCTGGCCTATATTGGGATCCACGAAAGCAAGAAATCCGCCAATTTTATGGTGATGCTGAAGATCGTTGTGTTGGCGCTGGTTGCTGTCATCGGTTTCTGGTATATTTTTTCCAATGGCACAACGGCCAACTGGACGCCTTTTCTGCCAAATGGAGTGGGCGGCGTATTGAAAGGTGTGTCCGCTGTGTTCTTTGCATACATTGGCTTCGATGCCATATCAACCACCGCAGAAGAATGCTCTAATCCCCAACGTGATCTTCCACGTGGAATGATCTATTCACTGATCATTTGTACGGTAGTATATGTGATCATCGCCTTGGTGATCACGGGCATGGTTAATTATTCCGAATTCGAAGGGGTTACTGATCCATTGGCCTATGTGTTTGAGAAGATCAATATGCAGAAAGTAGGATTTGTGATCTCTGTCAGTGCAGTAGTGGCTGCTACCAGTGTATTGCTGGTATTTCAATTGGGACAACCCAGAATATGGATGGCCATGAGCCGCGACGGACTGCTACCTGCATCCTTTGGGAAGATCAGTCGTAAATACAGAACCCCGGGTTTTTCAACCATTGTGTCGGGAATACTGGTAGGCGGATTAGTTCTGTTTGTTGACGATAAACTGATGACCGACCTGACCAGTATTGGAACTTTATTTGCGTTTGCATTGGTGAGTGGCGGCGTACTGCTGCTTCCGTTCAAGAAAAAAGAAGCCGGAAAATTCCAGCTGCCCTACGTGAATGGAAAATGGATCGTCCCTGTCTTGTATGCAGCTTTTGTTTTTGCAACCTGGGGAAGACTAACGGACGCGTTTACTCATTTTGATACTGAATCATACCAGGAAGTATTGTTCATTGTGTTTTTTATAGTGGCTGGCATTTTAACCATAAGCACTTTCCTTCATAACTATTCCCTTATACCTGTGTTGGGTGTAATTTGCTGCCTCTACCTGATGATTGAAATACCGGCTAAAAGCTGGCTCGTATTTTTTGGCTGGATGGCATTAGGACTGTCTATCTATTATTTATATGGCTATAAAAAAAGCCGGCTTGCGGTAAATGGAAAAGCATGAAATTTCAGCAGGGCGATAAGGTGATCCTTATACATTCAGGAGAAGAAGCGGAGATCGTGGATTTCATAAACCGGGAGATGGCCCTGGTGGATGTAAAAGGTGTTAAGTTCCCCGTTTACCTGGACCAGCTCGATTTTCCCTATTTCAAAATGTTTACCGCCAAGCCTGAAGCTCAACCAAAAAAGAAGATCTTCATTGATGAAGTAAGAAAAGAAAAACATTCAGCTACGGCTGCATATAAGGTAGGAGAAGGTGTGTGGCTTTCATTTTTGCCGGTCTATGATAAAGATGTATTTGACGATGATATTGTAGAATATTTCCGGCTTTACCTTGTCAACCAGACAAACACCCATTTCAATTTTTCTTACTGGTTAAGATTAGCTGGAGAAGTAGATTTTGAACTGAAAAACGATATTCATCCATTATCAGATTTTTATCTTCACGATGTTCAGTTTGAAGCATTGAACGATGCCCCAAGATTTGATTTTGAATTTACCCTGGTTATACCGGATAAGAAGAAATCTGAACACCTCGAAGCCGGTTTAAAACTCAAGCCCAAGCAGGTTTTCGCGAGGATCGAAGAAAGCCGGATGAAACAGGAAGCCAGTTTTTCCTATATATTATTTGATCAGTACCCGGACAGGGCGGCTGAAGATAAGGCGGACCTGCAGAAGCTGTCAAACGCGGGTTATAAGATCTATGAGGGTGGGAGAGTTCAGCGGCAGCACCTGGAGCCTGCACGTTCCGTGCTGGATTTGCATATTGAAAAACTGACAGATAACTGGAAAGGGCTCAACAACCAGGAAATCCTCGACCTGCAATTACACAGTTTTGAGAAATACTATGAACTCGCCTTATTGCATCATTTACACCAGATGATCGTGATACATGGATTGGGAACCGGAAAACTGAGAGATGAGATACATGATATACTGCGGTTGAAAAGAGAAGTAAAATCTTTCGTCAACCAGTTTCATCCCCTGTACGGCTTTGGCGCGACAGAGATCTATTTTAAATAAAAAAAACCTGCAAACACTGTAAGCCGGATCCTGTACTCCAAAGGAGCGGTTATCATTTATCTGTCCAACCGGTTACCCGGAGGGATCGATCTGCCTACCCTGTAACGCATTCCCTTTCGGGAAACACGGGCGAGCCACCCTTACCGTTACTATACATGGCATTTCAGCGCCCAAGGTTTACCCACCATTCGTGTTACCACAAACAGTTGTGGGCTCTTACCCCACATTTTCACCATCACCCCTAAAGGCTGTAATTTTCTGTGGCACTTTCTGTTTCCGTTTAACGGAACCCGGCTGTTCACCGGTAAGCTGCTCTATGCTGTCCAGACTTTCCTCACCCGTTTTGCGGGAGCGATAACCCGTGTTTGCAGGTTCATAAAAGTAAAAGAAAAAACCGGCGTTATAAGTGCCGGTTTTCCAAAACAAACCAATTACTAATTATTTTGTGCTGTTATTTGCGAATTCATGATGCCGTTCAGCAGTCATGTTGCGGTTGATCTCTACATCTGCCACACCAAAATCTTCGGCATTTGGCGAACTGATGTTTTCAGCCTTGAACATGACATCGGCCTGATCGTCTGCATTTGCATAAGGCAATGACTGTCTGATTCCCGCTACTTCTGCAGTAAAAAGATCGTTCATGTCGTAGTCTGCATATACTGATTCGATCTGCCGGATGTTCTCCGCTGCGAATACTGTATTTGCGTTCTCGTCGGCCTGTTCAGCTTCGGGAAGCGTAATGGAGGTCTCGCTTTTGAACTGCCCGTTGATCGTCTGATCGCTCACTGCGAACTGGCTTGCGAACTTGCTAACCTTGCTTTCCCATAATGACCTGTACATGTTGATCGTCATTTCACGGTCGGCTTTCTTAAGCATTTCTCTGGATGGAAGATTCACCCAAAGCATTTTACCAACATTCATTTTCACGCTGGTGGCGTCACAGCAGGAATCCCCGCTTTTTACACCTGCCATGATTGACCCTGGGGTCATGGCCAGTACAGCCAACATCAGAACAGATGCAATTAATTTTCTTAAGGCGTTCTGAATTTCGTTTTTCCGTTTAAGTGTTCCTGCCTTGGGAGTCACTTCATTCATCTTGTGTTTCATTTGTTTTTCTATTATTCTCTTATCGTTCATTGATATATCAAAGATACATCAAATTAATACTACTATGCAATACCTAATACCATGTATGGTCAGGAAAAGGGATGAATGGTCTTAAATGACTTTGTAGAACGTGAATCCCTTTTTTTTATTCCCTGCTTTGGTTGCAGTTGTTTGAATCGAGGTTGCAAAGATATGCTAAATCGACTAACCAACAAGAAGGCATTGTTAAGAAATTTAAAAATTATTCAATAATTAGACGTAACATAACGTCTAATCGCTGAAAAATATTGTCAGCGAACATTTTATTGAATAACATTCAAAGAACTGGTTTGTTGTTAAACTATATATATGAGACGCCGTTTTGACCTTTATGTTACTAAAGAAAAGTTAAGGCTCCCAGAAGCATGATGGCCGAGCCTATTGAGGGATAAGTGGAAAAAACAAAGCGAATGCTCTAAGAAGTCCATACCCTGATCTGCAAATGCTCAGAGTGGGGCATGGGAAATGGGAGGCAAAGCGTTAAATAATAGGACCGCTCAAATCAACTGGTTCCAGCAGGATGCGCCAGTAGATAAGACGGTTTGACGGGAGCGCCAGCTTAGACCGAACAAGAGAACTTACGAACGACTTCAGGGTCGCTTCGACAAAATCCTTA
>JANMHK010000455.1:0-14312 GCA_031375135.1 Sphingobacteriales bacterium
GGCATAGCCATGCCTTTAAAATATCTCGGCGGTATGCCAAAGGCTGTGACCATAGCAGGCAGCTTTCACGGACTGTTTTTCGTACTATTCTGCGCAGCTTTGCTCATTGTATGGCGAAAAAAGAACTGGGATTATGAACAAGTTGCCCTTGCATTCCTGGCCTCCATTATACCTTTCGGCACTTTTTACCTGGATAAAAAACTGAGAAAACAGGAGGCTAAAGAGGGGACGAAATAACTCCTTCCCCCGGCAGAGGCAGAAAAACGATCTGGCCGCGTGCTTCATGCCCGGTTTTAAGAGGGCATCAATGGCCGAGGATAAATTGGATATCACCCTATAAATGCTCATTATCCCTGAACAGTTGCTTCTTCATTTCTGAACACAACCACACCATCAAAAACATCCACTGCTACTGCTCTAGATTTTTCAATGTCGCCTGCCAGTATTCGTTTTGATAAGGCATTGATGATCTCTTTCTGTATCAGGCGCTTAAGCGGCCTTGCACCGAACTGAGGATCGAAACCATTTTCTGCCAGATAGTCCAGCGTATAGTCCGTGAACTCAAGCTTAATACCGGCCTGAGCAACCAATCGGGTAAGATTGTTGAGTTGGATGGTAATGATTTTTCTGATTTCTTTTTTCATCAACGGCGTGAACATGATAATGTCGTCCACACGGTTCAGGAACTCCGGCCTTATGGTTGACTTCAGCAAGTTCATGACATCCCCCTTCGTCTTCTCGGTTACTTCGGCAACATTCTTTTCCGTGACCCCTTCAAAAGCGTCCTGTATCAGCAAGCTTCCAATATTGGAGGTCATAATGATGATGGTGTTTTTAAAATTGACCACGCGGCCTTTGTTGTCTGTCAACCGGCCATCGTCCAACACTTGCAACATGACATTCCAGACATCAGGGTGTGCTTTTTCGATCTCGTCCAGCAACACTACGCTATAGGGCTTCCGCCTGACCGACTCCGTGAGTTGGCCACCTTCATCGTACCCAACATAACCCGGAGGTGCACCTACGAGTCGGGATACTGTGTGCTTTTCCTGGTATTCGCTCATATCGATGCGCGTCATCATACTCTCGTCATCAAACAGGTATTCGGCAAGGGCTTTCGCCAGCTCTGTTTTACCCACTCCCGTAGTGCCAAGGAAAATGAATGAACCGATCGGTTTCCTGGGGTCATGCAAACCTGCCCTGCTGCGTCTAACGGCATCGGCTACCGCCTCAATGGCTTCATCCTGACCAATCACGCGCTGGTGTAAATGCTCTTCCAGGTGCAGCAGTTTTTCCCGCTCACTCTGGATCATCCTGGTGACTGGAATACCAGTTGCTTTTGCCACGTTTTCAGCGATATCGTCAGCATCAACTTCTTCTTTCAGAAGCCGCTTATCTCCACTTTCATTTAATTCTTTTGTCAACTCTACGATCTCGGCTTCTTTTTCTTTCACCTTTCCGTACCGGATCTCAGCCACGGTGCCATAATCCCCTTCCCGTTCTGCACGCTCCGCCTGCATCTTCAGCTGCTCAATATCTGCCTTCCCCTGCTGCACTTTTTCAACCAATTCTTTTTCCGCCTTCCATTTTGACTTCAACGTATCCCTTTCTACAGAAAGATTGGCAATGTCAGTATTCAGTTCTTTCAGCTTCGCTTCGTCGTTCTCTCTTTTGATGGCCTCTCGCTCAATCTCGAGTTGCCGGATCTGCCGGTCAAGCTTATCTAATTCTTCAGGCATTGAATTCATTTCCAGCCTAAGTTTCGCTGCACTTTCGTCGATCAGGTCGATGGCCTTGTCGGGCAAAAACCGGTCTGTGATATATCTATTGGACAGTTCAACAGCTGCAATGATGGCATCGTCCTTGATCCTCACATGGTGGTGCGTTTCGTACCTGTCTTTCAAACCTCTTAATATGGATATCGCATCTTCCACTGAAGGTTCATCGATCATGACCTTCTGGAAACGGCGCTCAAGGGCCTTATCCTTTTCAAAAAACTTCTGGTATTCGGTAAGGGTGGTGGCGCCAATAGCACGAAGTTCTCCACGTGCCAGAGCAGGCTTAAGAATATTGGCGGCGTCCATTGCTCCTTCACCTCCACCTGCGCCCACGAGCGTATGGATCTCGTCAATAAACATGATGATCTCGCCATCACTTTGACTAACCTCCTTAACCACTCCTTTTAAACGCTCTTCAAACTCACCTTTGTATTTTGCCCCCGCGATCAACTGGCCCAGGTCAAGCGCATAGATAATTTTACTTTTTAAGTTCTCGGGAACATCGCCGTTCACGATGCGCATGGCCAGCCCTTCTGCAATAGCTGTTTTACCTACGCCTGGTTCACCTACAAGTATGGGGTTGTTCTTTGACCTTCGGGAAAGGATATGCAAGGTGCGCCTGATCTCTTCGTCACGACCGATAACAGGATCCAGCTTGCCCTGCCTGGCCATTTCATTCAGGTTACGGGCATATTTATTCAGCGCATTGTATTGCGTCTCCTGCGTTTGCGACTTAACGGTTTCACCCTTCCTGAGATCTTTAATGGCTGTGATAAGACCTTTTTCAGTTAGTCCCGCGTCTTTCAATAATTTTCCTGTATTGTCGTTACCCTGCACTAATGCAAGAAGCAGATGCTCAGGAGTTACAAATTCATCACCAAAACTCTTCAGGTTGGCCCCTGCCCTCAACACCACGCTGTTAGCTTCCCGGCTGATAGACTGGGCAGGCTCACCGGCAGTTACCGGAAGTTTACCGATCAACTCCTGCAACTTGGTTTCGAGGAGGTTTATGGTCACATTATTTCTTTTTAGGAGATACTCAGTGGCCGACTCTTCCTGGTCAAGCATAGCCTTTAGAAAATGCTCTGTTTCAATATTTGGGTTCTGTGAATTAAACGCTAATTGCTGTGCATGCTGCACAACTTCTGCTGCCTTTATGGTAAAGTTGCCTAAATTCATAAATCTGTTTGTTAATGATAATAATGCATCAAAACAAAAACCAAAAGCGAGAAATGGATATTATGGCATATGGAAACCGGCTAAACTGCCTGAAAGTCAGCACACTGCTGATTTTCCTGTTAATTTTTCAGGTGACCAGGGGCCAGGATTTTACCGCAGCCGATCAGTTTTTACAAAAGAATCAGAAAGCGCTGGGTAATGAATTAGTGGTGTTGGTGCAGAAAGACGGCAAGCAGATTTATAAAAAAGAATTAGGCAAAGAATTTACGTTGAAGTCAACGGCATCTGCAGAAGAAATCACACAATGGTTTACTGCTTCTGTTTTATTGATGTTGCAGGATGAAGGTAAGGTCTCACTTGATGATCCTGCCGCCAAATACATTCCAAAGTTTGAGCAATACATGAAAGGCTATATCACTCTGCGCCACTGCCTCTCCCATACTACGGGCTTGGATGGCGGAAAAGAAGGTGTTAGCAAGATCCTGAACAAGAACAATTTTGATAACCTGACTGATGAAGTGGATACTTATATTTCCAAAAGGGATATTACGGCCAATCCCGGTGAGGTGTTTGCGTATAACAGGATCGGTATCAGCATTGCTGCAAAAGCTGCAGAAGCGGCAACTAAAAAAACATTCGACCGACTGACACTGGAAAAACTATTCCGGACTACGGGTATGCGACAGTCCTTATTCAACTCAGACAATGGAAAGATCGATCCTACTGCGGGCGCCCTCACGACCGGAACAGATTGTATGCTTTTCCTGCAAATGCTACTGAATAAGGGAACGATCAACAACAAGAAGATCCTGAGCGAAGCTGCGGTCGCAGAATTACGAAAGGCGCAGTTTCCAGACGCAAGGATCGTGTCTAAACCGGACATGTATAAAGACTATGATTACTGCCTCACCACCTGGGTAGAACAAAAAGATGACGCCGGAAATGCCCTCGTGCTCCGCCAGGGACTCTCCGGGACACAGGCCATTTTGGACTTCAAAAATAACATGGCCATTCTTGTACTGCTGAAAGATCCCGAAGGTGAAAAAAAACGAAATATCGTTAACGAACTGATGAACCTCTTAAAAGCGCAATGACGGATGTTATCCGTGATCATACCGCCCTTGTAAAATCTCTTGCCGCGCAGCTCGGATTCTCTTATTGTGGCGTTGCGAAAGCAGTAAAACTGGAAGATGATGCAAGAAGGCTTGACGTCTGGCTAAGTAAAGGCATGCACGGCTCCATGAATTATATGGAGAATCATTTCGAAATGCGTGTTGACCCAACCAAACTGGTTCCCGGAGCGCGTTCCGTGATCACTCTACTGTACAATTACTTTCCATCAGAAGTTTCCACTCATTCATCCCTCAAAGTATCCCGATATGCTTATGGGAATGATTATCACGAAGTGATCAGGAAACAACTGAAGCAATTCATCAGTATGCTAGAAGAGAAGACTGGACCAGTCAATGGAAGAGGTTTTGTCGATTCTGCACCCGTGTTAGAGAGGTCCTGGGCCCTGCGCTCAGGGCTGGGCTGGATCGGTAAAAACGGTAACCTGATCAATAAGAAATCGGGGTCCTATTTTTTCATCGCCACGCTGATCACTGATCTTGATCTGGTATTTGACGATCCATTTGCTGGTGATTTCTGCGGCACCTGCACAAAATGTATTGATGCCTGCCCAACCGATGCTATTAAGCCAGGAAACATTGTAGATGGAAGCAGTTGCATTTCTTATTTTACTATCGAATTAAAAGAAGCTCTTATCCCGGAATCTTTTCAGGATAAATTTGAAAATTGGATGTTTGGATGCGATATATGCCAGGAGGTTTGTCCATGGAACCGGTTTGCTGTTCCGCACCAGCACGAGGCATTAAAGCCGGCAGCGGCGATCACTTCTTTTACGGATAAGGATTGGGAAGAACTGACTGAAGAAAATTTCAAGCAACATTTTCTCCATTCCCCATTGAAAAGGGCTGGCTATAAAGGGCTGATGCGAAATATTCATTTTTTGAAACACCAGCAGGATGATTCTACTGAATAAAAAGGTCAAACTCGAGAAATTCCCTGGAAAAGGAGGCTGGACCTTCTGTCGGCTTCCGGGTATTGCTCCTGATCCGCATGCCCATTTTGGATGGATAAAAGTTCGGGGCTCAATTGATCATTTCGAGATCAGGCAGTACCATTTAATGCCTATGGGGAACGGGGAACTTTTTTTGCCGGTAAGAGCAGAAATAAGAAAAAAAATAAAAAAAGGCGAAGGCGATATTGTACATGTAATACTTTACAGAGATGAGGAAGAAGTATATATCCCCAATGAATTGGAAGAATGCCTGCTCGATGACCCGGATGCAGAAAAGCTCTTCAAAAAGCTGCCTGTGGAACAGCAGCGGGAACTGGTGAAATACATCTATGCCCTGAAGAACGAACAAAACCGGGCAGAAAGAATTGCTGGCCTGATTAAAAACAAGTTCAAGCTACCCGATTCAAAATAGCATCCTATAACTTTGGGCAATTGTTAATCTTTTTGGGCGCTACCTTTACATCATGTCTTACCAAAAACTCGACAGCCAACTAATATGGCACCCCTTCACTCACCAGAAACACGCGGAAGACAATCTCTTTATTGAAAAGGCCGAAGGTGCCTGGTTGTTCGATGACCAGGGTAAAAAATACCTGGATGCCATCAGCAGCTGGTGGGTAAATATTCACGGCCACGCACACCCGAAGATCAGTGCTGCCATTGCAAGTCAGGCTGCCAGACTTGAACACATTATATTTGCAGGCTTCACCCATAAGCCAGCGATTGAACTGGCCCAAAATCTGATGCCCCTGTTGCCCGGAAATTTCACCAAGATCTTTTATAGCGACAATGGGTCCACGTCTACGGAAGTGGCGTTGAAAATGTCTATTCAATACTGGTGGAACCTGACGGGTAAAGATTCTTCCAAATCGCGCAGGAAGATACTTGCATTCAGGAACAGCTATCACGGTGACACGTTTGGCGCAATGAGTGTGTCGGACCGCGGCGTATTCACCCTTGCTTTCCAGGACCTTTTGTTTGAAGTGGTCTATCTCGATACCCCGGATGAAGAAAACATCCAGGAAAGTTTGAACATCATCAAACAACAAGGCGATCATATAGCCTGTTTCATTTATGAACCGCTGGTACAAGGTGCAGGCGGCATGAAAATGTACCCGGCGATATACCTGGATCAACTATTAACCCAGGCAAAACAACACGATATTATTTGTATTGCCGACGAAGTTATGACGGGTTTTGGCAGAACAGGTAAGAACTTCGCAAGCGAGTATATGATTGAACGCCCTGACATTATCTGCCTGAGCAAGGGACTAACGGGCGGTGCACTTCCATTAGGCATTACGGCCTGCGTTCAGAAAATACATGATGCTTATATACAGGATGATCGCCTGATGACATTCTTCCACGGCCATTCATTTACTGCCAATCCCATTTCATGCGCCTCAGCTGTCGCAAGCCTGGAGTTATTAAAAGATTCGAAATGCCAGTTAGCGATCGGGGAGATCTCCGCAGCCCACAAAAATTATGTACTTGAATTGGAAGACCAGCAACTGCCGCTAGTCAATATTCGAACAACAGGCACTATCCTTGCCTTTGAGGTGGACGAAAGCAAACATGAATACCTGAATGTCACCGGACACGTGATTGGCCGCACAGCCTTAGAAAAAGGACTATACATCAGACCTCTCGGCAACACGGTCTATCTCATGCCCCCCTACTGCCTGAGTACAGACGAAACTGCCTTTATGTATAATACACTCACAGATTCCCTTTATAGGTCTATCGGCAATTGGTGAGGCCAGCATTGGCACAGCAGAAAGGAAAAGCATAAATCACGATCGGGCATTGAAAGTGCTGGAATACCTGCAGATAAGAAATATGAAAAATAATCAGCGCTGATCCATGTAGACCTTGAGCCGGTCAAGACTTTCCTGCATCAGCGGCCCCTTCATATCGGCGGCCATCATACCGTAGAATTTTTCCCAGGGGTACCATTTGAGTTCTTCAATAATATACCATACCACTTGCACAGAATCAGACGCTCTTTTCTCGATACTAAAACCAGATTCAAAATACTTATTCTTGTTCAGGGAAATGGAAGCTGAAACACCGTTTCCCTGGACACCCTCTATCCTAACCGTATTCTGGTGACCATTCGCAGAGGTCCAATTCAGCATGTTCTTATTCACGTTGACCTTTTCTGCACCATTCAGCAAACTGTTCCACTGCTGCCAGGTTTGCAGATCCCGAACTACATTGATCACTGAATCCTTATCCTGGCTAACCCTTACCCATTTCGAGGTCATTACATGTCCCGGCAATAACAAGGAAAATCCGAGCATGACCGTAATAAGTCCTACTAACCCAATAACGATCGGTTTGTAAAATTTTCTCATGTTATTCCCATTTAAAAACCCTTACAGCAACAATATAGGCAGCAACGCCCCAGGCCACCAACACGCCCATCTGCGGCAAACAATCCGTAATATGCGCACCTTCGAAAGCCACATCACGCATGGCTTGATTTAAGTGGGTAAGCGGTAGTATATTAGATATGGGCTGGAGCCATTTTGGAAAATTCTCGACTGGAAAAAAAGTTCCCGCCAGGAGGAATTGCGGCAGCGTGATCAAATTTGAAAACGGAGGAATAGCAGCTTCGTTTTTTGCAAGCCCGCTCACAATAAAGCCAAACCCCATGAATACGATTAGTCCGAGCAGGCTAAGGATCAGAAGTTCCACAAAGGTTATCCAGCCATTAACGAGTGTGAAATCAAACACAAAATAACCTAGTGTAAGGATCACCACCGCTGTTAACATTTGGAAGATAATACGGCTAAGTGCCTCGCCCATTAAGATATATCCCTTGCTTATGGGCGATGCAAAAAATCTTTTCAAAACCAACGCTTGTCGGAGATTAAAGAATATAAACGCCACACCAAAAACGCCGGCGCTTAATAGAGAAAAACCGAGTTGTCCGGGTAATATAAAATCTATGGTCCTGTATTTCCTGCCGGGTATCTTATCATCCATTTTCAGTTCGGCGACTGTTGGCTGCGTTGGATAAATGATCTGGTTAAACCGAAGAATGACGGTGCTGATGATCGAGCGAAGGATATTCAAGTTTTGTCCATTCACAGCACCAGATGACTTCATCTCGATGAGATAGGCTGGATTGCCCACTGGATTACGGGTGACTTTTACGATCGCGGTTATTCTTCCCCGCTCCAACTCTGCTTCCATTTCTGCCAGTGGTTTTTTAACCACTACAAGCCCTACACTGTCACGCAGAACCTGAAACAGCATTGAGCTGGTATCAGAATCCGGGTGAAAGCCAACTTTGAAAGTCATTCTTCCTCCGCCGCCAATAAACCCGAAAACAAGGATGAAGATCAGCGGAAAGAGTACACTGAAAACGATGGCAGACGGACTTCTGAGCAGCGACGTGAAACTGGCCCGGGTAATGGCCAGCATGGCCCTGACCTGACTATAGGATCTTTTCATATGAGGAAGCGGCAAAGCTATCGCAAAAAAGAATACAAGCTATTTCCAGTTCCATTCAAAAGGTAGTCTTGCCTGAACAACACCAACGTTTTCTTTGACCTGTTTTACTTGCTTGAACAACTTATACTGTTCCGCGCCCATTTCCTTTTCCATGATGCTCGCATTTGCACTGTTCACGTAGCTGCCGAAAAGGTCATCAAACAGTGATTTGGGTTCCGGGTATTCAGCAATATTATATTCCTTCAGCTTTGCCAATTTTACGGCCGACCTGATCGCATCGTCCAAGCCACCGATCTTGTCAACCAGCCCGATCGTCCCTGCTCTTTGCCCAGTCCAAACCCTTCCCTGTGCAATACTGTCAACATATGCCGTATCCATTTTTCTACCATCAGCAACACGCTGCTTAAAATCAGTGTAGATCATATCCACCTGATTTTGAACAATTCGACGCTCCTGGCTATTGAGGGGTTTTGAAATTGAAATCGCATCGGCATAAGCGCCTGTTTTCACACGGTCAAAAGTGATTCCCAGTTTGTTCTTGAAAAAGCTTTCCATATTTGGTATCATGGCGAATACGCCAATGGAACCCGTAATGGTATTTGGCTGCGCAAAAATACTGTCAGCCATACATGATATATAGTATCCGCCACTCGCCGCAACATCGCCCATGGAAACTACAACAGGCTTGCCGCCTTTCCTCGCCAGCATCAATTCCCTCCAAATCACTTCGCTGGCCAGGCTGCTGCCTCCTGGAGAATTGACGCGAAGTACAATGGCTTTTACATTATCGTTATACCTGATCTTCCGGATCAGGTTCTTGTAAGTGTCTGCACCGATCTGGCCCTCATCACCTTTGCCATTGACTATTTCGCCTTCAGCATAGATCACCGCTACTTTGTTCTTCCCGTATTCTTTCAGGCTCCTGGTATGCATATAGGTGCCGGGCGAAATAAAATTAATTTTATCATCCTCACCGATCTTTAGTTTTTTCTTGAGCTCTGCTTTCACTTCATCATCGTATCGTAACCCATCAATGAGTTTATACTGGACGGCGTCCTCTGGTTTCTGAATGGCATAACTGTTAGCGTATTTTCTAAGATCTGAAGTATCCAGCTTTCGGGCAGCAGCAGCATCCATCAAAAATCTTTCATACACATCACCCAGCCATACTGTTGTCTGGATCCGATTGGCCTCGGTCATTTTCTCTTCCCTGAATGGTTCCGTTGCACTTTTGAACTTACCGTCGTAAAAGATTTGTGGTTCAATTTCAAGCCTGTTGAGTAAATTCTTAAAATAGACATACTCCACAGCGAATCCTGTCCAATCAAATAACCCTTTTGGATTAATGTAAATACGATCAGCAACATTAGCCACATGATATGCCTGCTGCGTGATATAATCGCCATAGGCAAGGATGAACTTCCCCGAATTTTTAAATTCGATCAGTGCATTCCTTAACTCCTCGCTGCTTGCATAACCATTTCCATTCATCTCAGCTTTCAGGTAGACTCCCTTGATCAACGAATCTGTTTTTGCCCTGCGCACCATCCGCACCAATTCATAAAGGGTAGGTAGTTCATCTTCCGATTTCCCTGTCAGTTCCAGTAACGGATTGATCAGTTTTTTGTCCTGGTAATTCTTATTCAGATCGATAAATAATACAGACCTTGATTCAACTGTTGATGCCTCTTTGGATACCAATCCACCTACCAGGAGAGAGAAGAAAATCAGGATCACGCCGCAGAATACGATCATCGCTAAAAGCGCGGCAAAAAACATTTTAAAAAAATTCCTCACGTTTTGTCAGATTTTATCGGCTAAAAATAGAGTAATTTGACCACCTTCGAATGTTTCGTTCTATGAATCATGCATATTTACTGATAGGTGGCAATATGGGCGACAGATTTGAAAATCTCAGGAAAACCAGGGGTTTGATCGCCTCGGCATGCGGGGATATCCAGGTGGAGTCGTCGGTATTTGAAACGTCTGCATGGGGGAAGACCGACCAACCCGACTTTTTTAACCAGGCCCTCCTGATTCAAACCTTGTTGACCGCGGGCTTGCTGCTCAAAAAGATTTTAAGGATCGAGCAGGAACTTGGCAGGTACAGGGGGGAGAAATATGGCCCCCGCATCATAGACATCGACATCATCATGTTCAACGAGGACATTATAGACCTGCCCGATCTTTCCATTCCCCATCCGCAAATGCAGAACCGGCGTTTTGTGTTGGTCCCGCTTGCCGAAATAGCTCCTTTGTTAGTTCACCCGGTATTGGGCAAAAACATGCGTCAATTGCTGGAAGAATGCACGGATCAGCTGGCTGTTAATAAAAAAACATTTCGGGTATAGGGACGCTCCTTAAGTTTGAAGGGTCAATATGAACTATCATTTTATCTCTGTTGAAGGAAATATCGGGGCAGGCAAAACAACCCTGTCTCATCTATTGGCCAAACATTATTCCGCGCGGCTCGTGTTGGAGGAATTTGCCGACAATCCCTTTCTGCCTAAATTTTACGACAATCCCAAACAATTTGCGTTCCCGCTGGAATTGTTTTTCATGGCAGAGAGATTCAAACAGCAGAAAGACCTCATCATGCAGCAAGACCTGTTTCAGAGCGTTACGATATCTGATTACCTGTTCACTAAATGTTTGTTATTCGCCAAGGTGACTTTACCCGTTGATGAATTCAGGCTCTATCAGCGTCTATTTGACATCCTGTTCCAACAGCTCATACAACCGGATATACTGATCTACCTTCATGCCCCGGTGTCTAAATTGCAACAGAACATTAAAAAAAGGAACCGGCCCTACGAGCAGATGATCCCTGACGATTATCTGTTTTCGATCCAGGAGACTTATACCCATTACATCAAACAGCACAATTTTAAAACATTATTCATCGATGCTTCAAATGCAGATTTTCTTGGCAACCCTGCCCATCTGAATACGGTGATCGAAGCACTCGAAAAGGACTATGAACATGGCCAGCATTACCTGGTACTCCCTTAAAGAGAACATATGAAGAATGCTTACCAGGCCCTAAGACACCGGGAATTCCGGCTTTACCTGATCACGCGATTTTTTTTCATCCTGGTACTGAACATGCAGGCCACCCTGATCAGCTGGAAGGTTTATGAGATCACGAAAGATCCGTTCAGCATAGGCCTCATTGGTCTGATTGAATTTGTTCCGGCTTTTGCCATGGCTTTCTATGCCGGGCATACCATCGACCGGAACGACAAACGAAAACTCATGTTGTTTTCTGTAGGCGGCAACGTGATTCTGACCATCATTCTTACTGTCACCACCCTGCCCCTTGCCATGGAAAAACTCGGACAGCATCTGGTGTTGCTCGTGATTTATGCGGTGATATTTTGCATCGGTATCATGCGCGCATTTAGTGGCCCAACTTCCTTTGCCCTGGTCAGTCAGTTGGTCCCCAAAGAGGATCTTCCCAGTGCGATCACATGGCATAGCGGGTCCTGGCAGATCGGGGCAGTGTCCGGACCTGCACTGGCAGGTTTGTTATATGGTTCAGTGGGCGTCTCCCCCACTTTCTATGGAATGATCATCATGCTGGTCATAGCCCTCAGTACCATTTTTTTTATTTCTGCGAAACCGCCTTCTCCTGCCATTGCAGGCGAAACGATCCTCGAAAGTATCCGGCAGGGATTCCGGTTTGTGCGTCAATCCAGGGATATCCTGGGAACCATCAGCCTGGATCTGTTTGCGGTCTTCTTTGGCGGTGCCACGGCGCTCCTGCCTTATTTTTCAGACGTGATACTGAAAACCGGACCGGAAGGCCTGGGCATGCTGCGCTCAGCCCCGGCAGTGGGAGCATTGTTTGTGCTGACCCTGGTCACGTTCAGGCCGCTCAAAAAACAACAGGGCAAGCTGATGATGTATTGCATTGCCGGATTTGGTATGATGATCATTCTTTTCGGGCTGTCCACCATGTTCTGGCTGTCGATGTTCGCCCTGTTCATGAGCGGCGTACTGGACGGGATCAGCGTTATTGTAAGGTCTACCATCATGCAACTAAAGACCCCCGATGAAATGCGCGGCCGCGTTGCTTCGCTTAACAGCATTTTCATTATGTCGTCCAACGAGCTCGGCGCCTTTGAGAGCGGCCTTACTTCCAAACTTTTTGGAGTAGTACCTGCTGTGGTCTTCGGAGGGGGGATGACTTTAATTGTGGTGATTGTGACCTGGTTCAAAGCCCCCGGATTACGCAAAGTGGAGTATTAATATCAGAGTACTTTATATTTGCAGCCATGGAAGAATCAGTGAGGGAACAACTACTCATACTTTGGACCACCCCCATTTATGCCATCTTGATCTTGTTGGAGATCGGATTGAGCACCTACCATAACAGGGCATCGTACAGTGTCAGAGACACCACCAACAACTTTTTGTTGATGTTACTGAATGGCGGACTTGACCTGCTTTTCAGGTCCGTTTATGTGGTGGTACTGGTAGCCTGCTGGAATTACAGGTTGATGGAGCTTGATCGCGGCTGGATGTACTGGACCAGTTTGTTGATTGCGGAAGACTTCATTTTTTACTGGCTCCATCGTTTTGACCATCAGATCAGGTTTTTCTGGGCCGTTCATGTGACCCATCATTCTTCCAACAAAATGAATTTCACGGTAGGGTTCCGTTCTTCAGTATTGCAGCCCTTGTATCGATTTATCTATTTCATTCCGCTGGCATTCATTGGCTTCGGACCCATGGACATCGTATTCATGTATTCCGTGACGCAGATCTGGGGCATTTTGATACACACAGAATATATTAGAAAGATGGGTTGGCTGGAGTATGTGTTGGTTACTCCGTCCCATCATCGTGTACACCACGCGTCCAATGCACTTTATTTGGATAAGAATTTAGGGATGTTCCTCATTTGGTGGGACAAAATATTCGGAACCTTCCAGGCTGAATTGCCAGAAGAAGAATACCAGCCATTAAAATATGGCCTTACCACACCACTGAATAAGGAAACCCCGGACCATATCGTGACCCACGAATGGGTTTCCATGGCAAAAGATATTTCTCGAAAAGACATCAGTTGGCGTCAACGGATCAGTTATCTTTTTGGCCCCCCGGGCTGGAGCCATGACGGAAGCAGGAAAACCAGCAAAGAATTGAGGGCTGCAGAGCAGCTCAGATAACTGCTGTCAGTCGTTCTAACACATAATACACGATCGGGCAAAAAGTAGAATTCTTCAGGGTCAAGGGCTGTCTCCTGTGCAATACATCCTCGTCAGTATAGGGAAATCTTGCACAATCCGATGGCCGGGAGTCATAGATAGAGCAGGCATTGTTGGCCCCTAGAAATGGACATGGGGAAGATTTGACCACGTAGTCTCCATCCGTGTCAAGATTGAGGTAACGATCGATGAATTCCCCTTCTTTCATCCGCAGCAGCTTACTGATCCGCTTGATGTCCGGGGTTTTGAATCTGGGGGAATAAGATTTACAGCAATTGGCACAACTCAGGCAGTCGATCTTCTCCATGGCTTCTTCGTGAAATCCCTGCTGGTGCTTAAGCATGGTATTCTTGTCGGCCTGTTTTAAAAAGCGTTTATAGTCCTTCTGCCTGGATTGGGATTTTTTCTCCCAGTTGTTTAATAAATCCACCCTGCAAAATTAAGGGATTGGCTTGTTAGCAATGCTCCTATTACACAATACGCCCATTTTCTCCCCAAAGCCTATACAAAACATCTTTTATCTGCCACAGTCATCGTAAATTTGCAGCGCAATCAGAACCTGATATAACCCCATATTTCATGAACATTTTTGAACAG
>JANMHK010000513.1:0-5010 GCA_031375135.1 Sphingobacteriales bacterium
GACTCTGAAGATTCTCTGATCCGTATTGACATGAGTGAATACATGGAGAAATTCACGGTCAGTCGTTTGATCGGTGCGCCTCCCGGTTATGTGGGTTATGAAGAAGGTGGTCAGCTAACGGAAAAGGTTAGGCGTAAACCATATTCAGTGATCCTCCTCGATGAGATCGAAAAGGCCCATCCGGATATCTACAATATACTCCTGCAGGTATTGGACGATGGTCAACTGACAGACGGACTGGGAAGGAAAGTGGATTTCAAGAACACGCTGATCATCATGACTTCCAATATTGGTGTAAGGCAGTTGAAAGATTTCGGTGAAGGTGTAGGCTTTGCCACACAGTCCCGGATTCAGAATGCTGAAGAAAGTAATAAGGCCGTTATTGAGAAAGCACTGAAGCGTACATTCTCGCCCGAGTTCCTGAACAGGGTGGATGATGTGGTGGTCTTCAACTCACTTTCTAAGGATAATATCTTTGAGATCATCGATATCCTGATGAAGGGTGTAATGAAGAGACTGACCAACCTTGGGTTCTCTCTGGAACTGACCGAAGAAGCGAAGAATTTCATTGCCGATAAAGGGTACGACCAGCAATTTGGTGCCCGACCTCTGCACAGGGCGATCCAGAAATACCTGGAAGATCCACTGGCGGAAGAAATCCTGGCCATGAACATCAAGCCTGGAGACGTTATGGTGGCCGATCTGGACAAGGAAGAACAGAAGCTGAAATTTACCCTTAAAGAAGGTGCTAAGCCCGAGAAGTCGCCTGCCCAATAGGTCTGTAAGTATCATATCATTTAATGCCGGTGTTGATCACCGGCATTTTTTTTGCCCTCCTTTGAAAAGGAAGAAGAACAGCAGCGAAGACGGGGGTTTCCCCCAGGGAATTATGATGAATGTTGTCTTGGAAAGCTGATTGAATTATTGGATTTTTGTTCCTGTCATCATGAAATCGAATAAGATCATCATAACCATCGACGGCTGGTCCTCCTGCGGGAAAAGCACACTGGCCAGACAGCTCGCGCGTAAACTCGACTATACCTATATTGATAGTGGGGCCATGTACCGGGCGATCACGCTATACTTCCTGCGCAATCATATAGATTGGGAATCGCATAATGAGGTGAAACATGCGCTGAAGAATATTGAACTGGAGTTTGTGTATAATCCGAAATCGGCCCGCAGCGAGATCTATCTGAATGGGGAAAATGTGGAGTTTGTGATTCGGGACCTCGTGATCGCAGAAAAAGTGAGCGATGTTGCCGCGATCAAAGAAGTGCGGGAATATGCCGTTGAGCAGCAGCGGTATATGGGAAAAGGAAAAGGCATTGTCATGGATGGCAGGGATATTGGTACCACGGTATTTCCGCATGCCGAGTTGAAGATCTTTATGACGGCTGATAATGCAGTCCGGGTAGAACGACGGTTCCGGGAGTTGTTTGAGAAAAATCCAAATGTTTCCATTGAGGAAGTAAAGAACAACCTGGAGCTCAGGGATTATATCGACTCACACCGGGAAGTGTCGCCACTGAGGCAGGCAAAAACTGCTGTGATATTGGACAATACCAATCTCACAGAGGAAGAGCAATTGAAATTGGCCTTTAAATGGGCACGTGATAAGATCGGTAAGAAACACACGGTCAGTTAGATAGCCATTCTCTAAGAAGCATTCGCCTGAATGTCAAGGTCGAAGGGCAGGGCTCCCTCAAAAAAGCCATGCAGCTTCCTCAATACCCCTTCCACCATACTGTCGGGGCACGAAGCTCCGCTGGTGATCAGGATGCGAACGGGATTCACGTTTGGTATCCAATCACTGATGATGGTTTCCTCCCTGGTTCTCCAATTGGCATGAAGGATCTCCTGTTTTGATAGCATATCATCTGCCGAGCGTATGAAGAAAGTTGGCAGATGGCTTTCGCACAATTCCACCAAATGAGATGTGTTTGAACTGTTTCTACCGCCAATCACCAGTGCAATATCCGCATCTTGTTTAAGCATGCCGGACACCGCAGTCTGATTATCGTTGGTCGCGTAACAGAGCGTGTCCCGGGTATCTGCAAATCGTTCGGCGATATTGGTATCATCGAGATCAAAATGATCTTTGATCGTCTTCTTCAAATAATCCGCGATGGCCTGCGTATCAGAGGCGAGCATGGTGGTTTGGTTCACCACTCCGAAACGATTCAGGTGTTCCGCGACATCAAATCCTTCAGAATATCTTCCGGCAAACTCCTCATAAAAACGAGCAACTGGTTTTTCGCCGGTGATGTACTTGGCCAGTTCAATCGTTTCTGTCATATCGTTCACCACTACGGAAGGTGCGTTTGCGGCGCTATGCGAAAACGTAGCCCTGGTTTCTTCATGGGTAGGCTTGCCGTGAATTACAATGCTATAGCCTTTGGCGGCAATCTGCTCCGAACGGTTCCACACTTTCTCTACGAAGGGACAGGTGGTGTTGTAGCGCTCGATAGGAATGCCGAGTTCTTTCAACCGGATCTCCATGGGGATGGTTGTTCCAAAAGCAGGGATCAGCACGATATCGTCTTTCGTGATCTCATGTAAGGGGATCAGTTCTTTGCCATAGGTATCCATCAGGAATCGGACGCCCAGGGCATTCAGGTCCTGGTTCACAAAAGGATTATGGATCATTTCACTCAGCAGGAAGATCCTTTTTCCGGGATTTTCTTCTACCGTTCTGAAAGCGATTTCGATCGCGTTTTCAACTCCGTAACAAAAACCAAAATGCCGGGCCAGGAAAAATTGGACGGGCCCGAAATCAAGTTGGGTTGGTGAAAAGTCTTTCTTCAACTTATCATTAGCCTTCCTTTGCTGCTTAATGGCAGAGATCAGGGGGCTGCGGTATGTGGTAGGAACGTTAAATGTCTTCATGAGCAATTGACGAATTGGCGAATTGGCGAATTTACGAAATATCGGATTCTTTTACCGGCTAACATTAATATGAGGTGGCCCGTCAATCCGTCAATTCGCCAATTCGTTAATCCGCCAATCCTTTGTATTTTGCCCCTATGTTGTTTGAGAAATTACCATGGGCACTTCGAACCAATGTATATGAAGTAAACCTAAGGCAGTATACGGAAGCCGGTAATTTCGCCGCCTTCCGGGAACATATCCCAAGGCTCCGGGATATGGGTGTGCATACGCTATGGTTTATGCCCATTACACCCATCAGTATGCTCGGGCGGAAGGGGACGATGGGTAGCTATTATGCCTGTTCGGATTATTTGACTGTTAATGAAGAATTTGGAACCCTAAGTGAATTTCGGGAGCTCGTGGGCTACGCGCACGAACACGGTATGAAAGTGATCATAGACTGGGTGGCCAATCATACGGGAGCAGATCATTTGTGGACCGGAACTAACCCGGATTTTTTTATCCGGAATGACCAGGGATTGTTTTATGATAAGCATGGCTGGGATGATGTGATCGACCTGGATTATTCCAACGCACAGATGCGGACCGAAATGATCCGGGCTATGGAGTTTTGGATCCGGGAAACTGATATAGATGGATTCCGCTGTGATATGGCCATGCTGGTGCCGCTTGATTTTTGGCAAGAGGCCAGGACCTATTTAGAGCAAACAAAAAAGCTGTTTTGGCTGGCAGAGTGTGACCAGTGGAACGATCCCCAATACCTGACGGTATTCGACGCTGCCTATACCTGGAAATGGATGCATACCGTGCACGACTATGCGCAGTACCATAAACCCATCGCAGAACTGAAAGAAGTGCTCCATGGTTATAATATGCTCCAACCTGCTGATGGAATAAAAGCATGGTTTACCAGTAACCACGACGAGAATAGCTGGAACGGCACGGAGTATGAAAAGTTTGGTGGGATGGCCATACCGCTTGCGGTTTTTTCCTGCCTATGGAACGGAATTCCGCTATTATACTCAGGACAGGAATTGCCCAATCAAAAGCGCCTTGCTTTTTTTGATAAAGATCCTATTGTATGGCAGTCTGAGTGCGAACTGCATGGGCTATATAAAACCTTGTTCCAGCTAAAGTTTGAACATCCTGCCCTTGAGGCCAACAGAAGCAGTACACATTATCTCCATACCGATCATGCCGATAAAATGTTTTGCTTCAGGAGGATGTCAGGCGATGCAGAAGTTGTTGTGATGCTCAATTTTTCCGAATGGCCATTGCAGGTGCAACTCTTTGAGGACATCGACCTTTCGCGGTTTCAAAACATCTTCAACGTGGCCGCGTTAAGTACATCTTACCCCTATACCATTGAACTTCCGGGATGGGGGTTTGGCGTATGGGCCAGATAGAAAATCATAGAGCACTAAATGAGTGATTAGTGCATTGTATAAATAAAAAAAGCCGGGCGAACCCGGCTTTTCGATGGTATCAATTGATGTTATTTCTTGTCGATCACGTAAGAGTAAGCGCCATCATATCCCGGATAGAGTCCGTCCAATTTCAACCTGCCATTTGTGTTGGCCATGATCTTGGAAAGGTCCTCCATGCTCTTAACTTCCTGGTCATTGGCCTTAATGATGATGAATCCATCTCTCATCCTGGTCTGCTCGTCGATCAGTCCATCGGGCTTTATTTTCTTCACCAGCACCCCGCCGTTGAAGCCATATTGTTTGGCCTTGGCAGGAGTTAGTGTTTCAAACTCTGCACCCAGTAACTCAACGGCTGCTTCTGTTTTCACAATGCCGTATGAGCCGGATTTATTTTTTAGCGTGATGTTGGAGTTATACTCTTTGCCGGCGCGTTGGTACGTGATGGTGATCTTGTCGCCCGGTTTATAGCCTGCCACCTGTTCAACCATTTCACTTCCGGATATAACGCGAACACTATTGATCTTGGTGATGTAGTCGCCTTCCTTCAGTCCGGAATTTGAAGCTGCGCCGTCTTTGGAAACTTCCCTCACGTAAACGCCAATGCCTTCTTTGAATCCGATCTTCTCTTTTTCTGTATCGGGAACATTATCAGGCAGATAAGATACACCGAGGTAAGCCCTTTGCACAGTAC
>JANMHK010000529.1:0-6137 GCA_031375135.1 Sphingobacteriales bacterium
CAAACTTGAATTACTTGTTGACGATTCATTGTGGGAACTCCCTAAATACAGGGAGCTACTGTTCCTCAGATAAAAATGGTAGTGATTTATAAGAAAGACCCGGGAAACCGGGTCTTTTTTTATGGGTTAATAACCTCAAGAAGAGAGGCGGATCTGGATCCGCCTCTCTTCTTGATTGATATTTTTATACGCCACTAAACTAAAACATTTTGAAACTTTCCATGAATTTAGTGGTGAAATTACCCTTCTTGAAATCTTCATTTTTCATCAACTGCTGGTGAAAGGGAATGGTTGTTTTTACCCCTTCAATCACATACTCGCTAAGTGCACGGCTCATCGTATTGATGGCTTCTTCACGCGTACGGGCAACGGCTATGATCTTGGCGATCATTGAATCATAATATGGGGGGATGGTATACCCTGCGTAAACATGCGAATCTACCCGTATCCCATGTCCGCCTGGCTGGTGCATGACCGTGATCTTACCCGGGCTGGGCCTGAAATCAGCATACGGATCTTCTGCGTTGATCCGGCATTCAATAGCATGCATGGAGGGGTAATAGTTCACACCGGAAATGGCTTCGCCGGATGCAATTTTGATCTGTTCTTTGATCAGGTCAAAATTGGTCACTTCTTCTGTAACACAGTGCTCCACCTGGATACGGGTGTTCATTTCCATGAAATAGAAGTTCCGGTGTTTATCCACCAGGAATTCTATGGTTCCTACACTTTCATAACCTATCGCAGAGGCTGCCTTTACGGCGGCAGCGCCCATTTTCTCCCTGAGTTCGGGAGTCATGAAGGGCGATGGCGATTCTTCCACCAACTTTTGGTGCCTGCGTTGGATAGAACAGTCCCTTTCGCTTAAATGGCAGACCGTTCCGTAACGATCGCCAGCGATCTGTATTTCAATGTGGCGGGGATCTTCTACGAATTTCTCCATATAGATGCCATCGTTCTTGAACGATGCTGCCGCCTCAGTCTTTGCCGTGTTATAAGCTTTTTCAACTTCGGACTCTTCCCAAACCACACGCATACCCTTTCCACCACCGCCAGCGGTAGCTTTTAAGATAACCGGATATCCGATCTCTCCGGCCAGTACTTTTGCTTCGTCGATGCTGGTTAACAAACCGTCACTGCCGGGAATAACCGGAACTCCGGCCTTGATCATGGTTTCCTTAGCCGTGATCTTATCACCCATGGAACGAATCTGGTCAGGTGTTGGGCCGATGAACTTGATATTATATTCGCCGCATATTTCGGCAAACTTTGCATTTTCTGCCAGAAACCCATATCCCGGATGCACTGCATCAGCATTGGTGATCTCTGCCGCGGCCATGAGGTGGGGAATATTCAGATAAGATTCACTACTGGAAGGCCGACCTATACAAACAGCTTCATCAGCAAATTTAACGTGCAGGCTATCCTTATCAGCGGTGGAGTATACAGCTACCGTCTTAATGCCCATCTCTTTGCAGGTACGAATGACCCGCAATGCAATTTCGCCGCGATTAGCAATCAATATCTTCTTAAAACCGGTAATTGAGTTTTTCGTCATAACTGCACGTAGAGGGAATGTGATGAATGTGGTGAATGTGGTGAATGTGATGAGTGCCGCGAACACGGTCAACAGACCCCACGAATTCAATCTTAAGCGGGATCCACCAAAAATAAAGGTTGATCATATTCAACGGGAGAAGCATCCTCCACAAGGATCTTCACGATCTTACCGGAAATCTCACTTTCAATCTCGTTAAAAAGCTTCATGGCTTCAATAATACATACTACTTTGCCAGGGCTGACTTCGTCGCCCACTTCCGCGAAGATTGGTTTATCGGGCGATGGCCTTCTGTAAAAAGTTCCGATCATCGGGCTTTTAATGGTGACCAGGTTATCTGCTTTATCTTCCACAACTGGTTCAGCACTAACAGGCGCAGCTGCAGCCTGATGCGAAGGGGCCGGAGTATATACATGGGGAGCCTGCATAACAGGCTGCTGGGCATAGGTCACCCGTTCGTCTTTCTTCTGTTTTATGGTGATCTTGAAATCCTTCTCTTCAACTGTCAATTCCCCGATATTGGACTTATTGATCATTTTGATCAGGTCCTGAATTTGTCTGAAATCCATGGAAGCTAGTTTAATCGTTTGGTTGCGGCCTTAAAGACGGCTAAGATAAGCATCTTCTTATTTCACCAACTCTTTATTTTTCTCAAAAATCAATAAAAAAAGGGCAAAAATGATCGTTTTTTGCCCTTTTTCACTTAAAAAAACAGATTTTTTACTCTTTTACCCTTTCTACGTACTCGCCTGTTTTGGTATTGATCCGGATCACATCGCCTTCATTTACAAAGAGCGGAACCATCACCGTGGCACCCGTTTCAACAGTAGCCTGCTTAAGTGTACGGGTGGCCGTATCGCCCCTGAGCCCGGGTTCAGAATAGGTGATCTTCGAAATGATCTTGTCTGGCAATTCCACCGACATGGGAAGTTCGGTTTCGGTATTCATTAACACGGACACCTGCTGTCCATCTACCAGGAACTGTGGCGCATCTATAAGGCTCTCGGAAACAGTGATCTGCTCAAAAGTTTCACTGTCCATGAAACTGAACCCGCTTTCATCCTTATACAGATATTGATAGTCTTTGCGTTCAACACGTACCGGAAAGATAGAATCTCCGGAGTTCCAGGTCTTTTCTATGGTCCTGTTGTTATCAACCCCTTTCAGCCTGGCCCAGACTTTAGCTGCGGCCCTTGCCGTTTTATTCTCCCCAAATTCAATAACGGTATATAAACTTCCGTCAAGTTTGAGGATCATTCCCCTGCTGATATCTGATGTATTTGCCATAATATTATTATTAACAGTTTCGGCCGGCAAAACTAAGTAAAAAATACCCCGCTTTCAGTTTTTACATTTTTTTACATTATGGATAGTTTCATTACGAATACCTTTGACAAAATATCTGAATGAGGATTTTTACCCTGCTGATCTTATTGTTGACCCCGATTTTATCCCAGGCGCAGGATGTGGACCCTCCATACCTCAAGAATCCTACGCTTCCTAATTTCAGTATTCTTCAAGAGGACAGTGCGAGTTGGTTCACCAACCGCGATATCAGGAAAGGCGTCCCGGTGATCATTATGTTATTCAGCCCCGATTGCGACCATTGCCGGGAACAAACCATGATCTTCACCAAGAACATGGGTAAGTTGAAAAACACAGAGATCGTGATGTCATCTTTTCAACCCGTATCAAAAATCAAGGATTTCTGTAAGGAGTTCGAGCTCCACAAATACCCCAACATACATATAGGCCGGGATGTCAAGTACTTTTTCGGCCCTTTCTACAGGATCAAATTCGCACCTTTACTAGCGGTGTACGACAAAGACCGCAACCTTGTAAAAGTATTTGAAGGGGACACCAAGATCGATAAGATCATAGAAGCGGTTAACCAATGATGTGATGCTGACATTCGTCACATTAATCACATTTATCACATTCATCACATTGCTCTCTGCCATATCTTTGAGCCCTAAATAACAAAACAATGAAAGTAACCGTAGTTGGTGCAGGTGCTGTTGGAGCCACGTGTGCCGATAATATCGCCAGGAGAGAGATCTGCCACGAGCTGGTTTTGCTGGATATTAAAGAAGGCCTGGCAGAAGGCAAGGCCCAGGATATGATGCAAACCGCTACTTTACTCGGATTTGACACCAGAATTACCGGCAGTACAAATGACTACTCCAAAACCAAGGGTAGCGATGTTGTGATCATTACTTCAGGTATTCCACGTAAACCAGGAATGACCAGGGAAGAATTGATTGGCACCAATGCCGGCATCGTGAAAGGAGTTTGTCAAAATATCCTTCAACATTCTCCCGACGCTATTATCGTAGTCATCAGTAATCCAATGGATACCATGACGCAACTTGCCTTACAAGCTACGGGACTGCCTAAGAACAGGATCATTGGTATGGGTGGCATACTGGACAGCAGCAGGTTCAAATACCAGCTCAGTCAGAGATTGAATTGCAGTCCTGCTGACCTCAATGCGATCGTGATCGGAGGCCATGGCGACACCACCATGATCCCTATGATCAGGCTGGCCACATGGAACAGCATTCCGGTAACTGATTTCCTGGATGCAGACGCTCAAAAACAAGTAGTGGCAGATACTATGGTAGGCGGAGCTACCCTCACCAAACTTATCGGCACATCTGCCTGGTATGCCCCAGGAGCTGCGGGAGCTGCTCTTGCCGAAGCAATCCTAAGGGACGAGAAAAAACTGTTTACTTGCTGTGTAGCATTAGACGGGGAATACGGACAGAAAGATATTTGCCTTGGCGTACCAGTGATCATCGGCAGAAATGGCTGGGAGAAGATCGTAGCGTGTGAATTGAATGGAGAAGAACAGGATCTGTTTGCAAAAAGTGCAGATGCAGTAAGAAGTATGAACGATGTTTTGAAAACGCTGTAAGCGATCAGATAAACCATGATGAAGAATCCGGGCCACCCCGGATTTTTTTATGCCCCTAATTCCCCTGCGCTGGCAGCAATCGCTTTAACGTCCTGCATTTCCATGCATTTAAAATGTCCAAGGGGGCATTTATCATATCCGATCTTCGAGCATGGTCGGCATGAAAGATCTTTTACCTCTGAAATGTTCACTGCTTGTTTTCCGCCCTCATAGGGATACATTCCGAAAGCCGGTATGGTATTTCCCCAGACTGATACGATGGGCTTACGCAGCGCTGCAGCAATATGCATCAAACCTGTATCATGGGAGATCACGCTTTTTGCCTGTTGGAGCAGGGAGGCGGATTGATTCAGGTTGAATTTACCACAGGCGGAGAAAATCCTTTCGGGAGCTGCAGTGCTGATCTGTTCTCCCACCGGAGCATCCTCTTTGCCACCCAGAAGCACAATAGGACCCTGAATGGCAAGGGCCAGTTCGATCAGCTTGTGTACCGGCAATTTTTTGGTGTTATGGGCCGCACCAATAACTATGGCTGTGTAGTCTCCGAAAGGAAGATCAGAAAGATCCACTTCATCTTTTGCAGGTATGAAATAATCAAGTCCTTCAAAATCATTGACTACACCGTATCCTGCAACGGCCTCCAAATATCTGTCAACGATATGGCTATCCGGCAGCTTGTTGATCTTGAATTTCACCATCAGCCATTTCTCGATGTTGAGTTTGTTGAAAGATGATGACCTGGTCTTGAGGTTCCATTTAACCCGCGCGGATCGCATATTGTGGTGAAGGTCAATCACGGCGTCATAACGCTCAGCCCTTAGCTTTTGGATAAGGGCCCCAAAATCTTCCTCCAGCAGATGGACTTTATCTATGTAGGGATTGCTGACAAGGATGTTTGCAAAATTGGGCTTTGTGAGATAATGTACTTTTGCGGATGCTACTTGTTTCTTAAGGCATCGGATAACCGGGGTTGTGAGTACGACATCACCGATCGATGAAAACCTGATGATCAGAAATTTCATATTACTCTTCTATATAGTCAAGGTCCTTATGAAATGTTTCCTCGGTAAAATAGACCGAGACCAGACCGATCAGCAACACCACAATGCCCGTCACAATGCCACTCTTCACTAAACTCCATTGCCATGAGACCTGGAAGACGTTAATGAACATCAGATTGATGATCGGCAACGCGCCTCTGACCATATTGGGAATGGTAGTAGCGGCAGTAGCACGCAGATTGGTGCCAAACTGTTCTGCGCCCATGGTGACAAAAATGGCCCAAAATCCGGTGCTGAAACCGAGCATTCCGCAGACCAGGTACATGAAAGAATCGTTGGTATTCAACGGGCTGAAGAATGCGATAACGGACAAGGCGCTCAACGAATAAAAAAGATAGAGTGCTTTCTTCCTGCTTTTGAAATACTGGCTTACGAACCCGATCAGGATATCCCCTGTGGCAATCCCCACATAAGCATACATGATCGCCTTGCCTGAATCAATGGTATTCGGGCCATAGATCGCGTTGGCAAATCTGTTGCTCAGGTTAACCAGTATACCGATCACATACCAGGTTGGGAGGCCGATCAGTATGGCCAGTATGTATTTGCGAAACCTGGCAGCGTTGTTGAAAAACATCAGAAAATTTCCCCTGCTTACACC
>JANMHK010000392.1:0-4088 GCA_031375135.1 Sphingobacteriales bacterium
CACGTGTTCGAGTGTCTGGATCTTCCCACTGTGCATATAGGGAGCAGTAAAACGAAGATTGCGCAGCGTTGGCGTACGAAATGCAAAACTTCCTTGAAAACCGGAATCAACATCGCTTCTCTTGTCGCCATCCGGCGCACCCATCACGTGCACTTTAAAATCCGACAGCATGGGCCCGCTATGACACCTTGCGCAACCGGCTTGCATAAAAAGTTCCATGCCTTCCAACTCTGAACTGCCCAGCGCCGTTTTATCACCCCGCATGTATTGATCAAACCTCGAATTGTTCGCCACCAACGTCCTTTCAAAACAGGCAATGGCCTGCGCAAGTTCCTGCTCATCGATCTTATCGTGCCCAAAGGCCTTTCTAAACTGTTCGCGGTAAGCAGGAATAGCCCTGATGCGTCCCAGTACCACTTCAAGTACTTTCCCCTCCGTAATGCCTTTGCCCTTCATCTCCTCTAACTGCCTGATGGGATGCAGCGATTGACCCTCCAGGCTTTTTGCCCGCAGGTCCCAGAACATGGGCGCGCTGGCAGCATCATAGTTGCCATCGTTATCGATCCCGTTGAACGCAGTATTAAGAATGGACTGCGAATTTCTTTTGGTAAATGGAATATCAGTCTGGTTCCCAAAACTTCTGCTTTCGCCCAATCCTTTTCCTCCAACACCAATGGATTGCGGAAGACTTTCTGCATATCCAAATTCAGGATGATGGCAGGTTGCACAACTGATATCCATGCGTCCGGAGAGTATCGGATCATAAAACAAGAGTCGCCCTAATTCCGCTTTCTCTTTGCTATAAGGATTGCCTGCCGGATGAATAACTTCTTTGGGTAATGCGGAAATAGAGCCTAATGCGGGTTTATTTTTTTTCTTAGCCTCTGCGGTTTTCACATCATGTTCGTTGCACGATAACATGCAGGTAAATGAAACTGCTACTAACAAACCCAGCCCTATCAAAATTCGCAAAGCCATATTTCAATGTAGGAAAATTCATAATAACAATTGGTGATTACACGTCGATTAAATAGCTTTCATGATCACAATCATATTCATGAGCAAAAGATATTCGACCCTGTTCTTCCTACTGCTAACTATTTCATTGCAATCTATCGCACAGCCTGACAAAGCTGAAGCAGGAATTGCAGCCATCATGAAACAAATACCAGTTGTTGGCCTTTCCGTAGCTGTGGTAAAAAAAGGGAAACTGGTCTATACTCATTCCTTCGGGCAAAAAAACGTGGAGACTTCAGCGCCGCTCACAGATGATTGCCTGTTTCGTATTGCCTCCATATCAAAATCATTTTCTGCCACCTCCATCATGCAGCTGATTGAAGCCAAGAAATTATCGCTGGATGATGATATCAGCGACCTGATGGGTTTTAAAATCAGGAACCCCCTGTTTCCCGAAACCGTGATCACGCTTAGGCAGGTCATGTCACACCGATCCTCGCTAAACGATAGCCAAGGCTATTTCAGCCTTGATGTTATTAACCCCGCGAAAAACCCGGATTGGGCAAAATGCTATAACAATTACGAGCCAGGCACAGGATATATGTATTGCAACCTCAATTATAACATGACGGGGACCATCGTTGAAAAAAAATCCGGTGAGCGATTTGATCAGTATGTAAAACATCATATACTTGATCCGCTTGGATTGTACGGCGGTTATTGTGTGGACTCGCTCGACAATACGCGTTTCGCGAGTATTTATGAATACAACGTTGATTCTGCGAAATTTTTTGCTTCGCCCGGGGCTTATGCAAGACGTAACGAAGAGATATCAAACTACGTGATGGGTTACAGTACGCCTGTTTTTTCACCTACCGGGGGCATGAAAATTTCTGCTCCTGATCTTGCCCGGTACATGACCATGCACATGCAATTGGGCCGCGCCAACGGGAAAAAGATCATGTCGAAAAAAAGCGCGCAAACCATGCAAGCCATGCTTTCAGAAAAAGAAGGCTACGGTCTTGCGATCACCAAAACAACAAAACTAATTCCTGGCAAAACGATGACGGGCCATACAGGCATAGCCTATGGACTCTATAGCGCCATGTTCTTCAACCCCAAAGAAAAATTCGGGATCGTAGTGATCAGCAACGGCTGCCACCCGGGAAGTACAGAAGGATTCAACACGGTGATCAGGGAAACCGTGAATTGTCTATACAATAATCTCATACTCAAAAACTAACCCGATTTCCAGAAGGGTCGAGTTGGGTCGATAAGACTTATTATCTTTAAGCAAACCTCTCATTCATGACCCCAGGTAAATTTTTTTTCCTACTGCTCTTGTCTTCTTCGCTGTTTTCGGCCTGCAACAACAAAACCAATTTGGTTGCTGAAGATCCAAGGATCAAACTGATGGACACGGCGCAAACAGCGTCTTTGGCTAAAACCATTGAATCAGGAGTTACTCCTAAACTGGCCGCAGGCCTTACCCTCAAGCTCTGGGGCATAGATTCCCTTGTTGCAGATCCAGTGTCGATTGATATCGATAATCAGGGCCGGATCTACTATACGCGCACCAACAGGCAAAAGAATTCTGAATTCGATATTCGCGGACATCAGGATTGGGAGATCCCATCGATCCAACTCACTTCTATAGAAGAGAAAAGAGCCTTCCTGCATAAGGTGCTGGCACCGGAAAACAGCGATAAAAATAAATGGCTGAAAGACGTGAATGGAGACAGTTCGCACGACTGGCGGGACATGACGATCGAAAAAGAACACGTGTACCGCGTAGAAGATGTGAACGGAGATGGCATCGCAGATAAATCTCAACTGGTGGTGGAAGACTTCAACGAAGAAGTAACCGATGCAGCGGGTGGCGTATTAAAACATGGCGATGACCTGTTTGTAGCAATAGGCCCGGACATGTGGCGGATCACTGAAAACGCGATCGGTATCGCGGCATCAAAAACTTCGATCTCCCATGGCTACGGTATTCATGTAGGCTTCTCAGGACATGGCATGTCGGGCGCAGAAGTTGGCCCAGAAGGAAAGATCTATTGGCAGATTGGGGACATAGGCTTCAGTGGTAAGGGCCCCGACGGGAAGAAATGGGAACACCCAAACAGTGGTGTAATTGTAAGATCGAATCCTGATGGCAGCGATTTCGAAGTCTTCTCCTATGGCAACCGAAATACCCATGAATTTGCCTTCGACGAATACGGAAACCTGATTAGTGAAGACAACGACGGCGATCATCCCGGGGAAAGTGAGCGCATCGTTTATGTAGTAAACGGTGCAGATATCGGTTGGAGAACAAACTGGCAGTTCGGCAAATACCGCGATCCCGAAAACAATAAATACAAAGTTTGGATGGACGAAAAAATGTTTGTCCCCCGTTGGGAAGGTCAGGCCGCCTATATACTTCCCACCATCAAGAACTTTGTCAATGGCCCTACCGGATTTCTTTATAACCCAGGAACCGCACTCGGACCAGAGTACAAGAACTCATTCTTTGTAGGTGAATTTGTGGGCAATCCTGCAGGATCCGGGATCCATTCATTCCGACTAAAACCAAAAGGCGCTTCATTTGATTTTGTGGACTCCAAACTTCTGGTAGGCGGTATCCTGGCCACCGGAATAGATTTCGGTCCGGATGGTGCGATGTATATGGGCGACTGGATCTCGGGTTGGGATACAAAAGACTATGGCCGGATCTGGAAACTTGATGTAGCCAATCCCGACATGGCCATTCGGAAAAACACCGAGCAGCATATCCGCGCAGATTTCAAAACATATAAGGAAGATGCGTTAAAGAATCTCCTCGCGCATGCCGACATGAGGGTAAGGCAAAAAGCACAGTTTGAATTAGCCACGCGTGGAGAAAAGGGCGTTGACATATTCAAGGCTGTGTTGGCGAACAAAACGCAGCAGCTGGCAAGGGTGAATGCGATCTGGGGCATTAGTCAGTTTGCGCGGAAAGACATGAAACATGCCGCATTGCTTGTGCCTTATTTGAAAGATGGAGATCCGGAAATTCGCGCCCAGGCTGCAAAATGGATCGGTGATGTTCGATACAAAGATGCCGGCGCAGCACTGGTGCCATTGTTGAAAGACGAATACAGTCGGGC
>JANMHK010000010.1:0-3098 GCA_031375135.1 Sphingobacteriales bacterium
CCGAAAATCTGGGGCGTGAGTGAAAGAGCTTTTTGAATCATGGTCGTGCTCTCATAACGTTCAGTCATGATATCATAGAGCAACAGATTTTTCTTTTTTGCAACACTAAAAGCTTCTTCAAGCAGTGGGAGTGAAGCCGAATTGATCACCATGGGTTTATCGGCATAAACATTGAACCCGGCTTTAATACTGTTCAAGATATATTCCGTTTTCTTTTTATTGTTGCCCGCGAGCATCACAATGTTGCCCGACTTATCAGCCAGCATCCTTGAAAAAAAGTCATCGCCTTCATAAACATTTTCTTTCCAGGCAGTGGGTGAAGCAGGCCTGCTGTTGTAGGCGTTGATGCGATTAAGGTGCAGCTTTACGTCATTCCCTTTCGGCGCATATACGTGCACGGTAGCATACACATCAGGGTACATGGTTTTCTGGATCAGTGCCGCGTGGAAATGGCCCGGGTCAAGGGTGATCAGTTTCCAGGGTTGTGTGGTGTCTGAATGCCCAACTCCTGACGCTGCGGGCAGATGATCCCTGCCCAAGGCGTTCTGCTCTATGGTCATCGTGAAAATAGCAACCAGTAAGAATAATCGAATCATTATTTAGAAAATATACGGGTATCTTTTTGGCCTTGACAACATGGCATTGGCCTCGTCGTCATTTACAAATCTTTCTTTGATGGGATTCCAGTAAAGTTTTCTGTTCAGCTTCATGGCAGCGTGATGCAGAAGGCAGGCACTGCATGAGCGGTGTCCAACTTCAACTGGTGCAATAGGTGCTTTACGCGTTCTCATACTTTCCAGCCAGTTACCATGGTGTTCAGCACTCACCATCAGGTTCACTTCGTCGGCCCCGATCTTAGACGTGATGATGCCGGGATCGCTGGCAGTCAACGCTTTTGTAGGCGTTTTGCTCACGGGATCAGAAGCAGTAGCAGCATAATTTCCACGAGTAACAAAAATCCAGCCTTTTGAGCCTTCAAACTTTATACCGTTTGGATTTGAATCGCTGATTTCCATTTCTACGCCATTGGCATATTTGGCATAGGTTTTAAATGTGCCATGCACATCCCATAAACCTGAGGAGGGGAATACGGCACTGCCCCAAATTTCTATCGGACCGGAATATTCCATGTCCATACCCCAATGGGCAATATCGATATGATGAGAGCCCCAGCCTGTGATCATGCCGGCACCGAATTGTTCGCAGCGCAGCCAGCCTGGCCGGCTATAATCATTTTGTGGATGAACCCTTTTCTCTGTGTAGTATTTATAAGGCGTCATACCTAACCAGGCATCGTAATTCAATCCTGCTGGAATGGGCATTTCGGGTTCTGCGTCTCCACCGGGGTCTACTGGTAAACCGATCACTACCTTTTTCAACTCACCGATCCTTCCGTTTCGCACAAGTTCAGCAGCGTACCTGAACTGGGTAGAAGAACGCTGCTGGCTTCCGATCTGTAAGATCCTGCCGGAGCGGTGTACGGCATTGCTGAGAGCACGACCATCTTCAATGGTAAGCGATGTGGGCTTTTGCAGGTAAACATCCTTTCCGGCTTCTACCGCAAGGATACCAATAATAGAGTGCTGGTGATCGGGTGTACTGATCAACACGCCGTCAATATCTTTATTGGCCAACAGGTCTTTGTAATGCTCATAAGGCGTTACGCCTTTATAGTCTGTGCTGTTCTTCTTACTGTAATAACCGTTTACATAGGTGACGGCTTCACCCAGTCTTTTCTTATCGATGTCGCAAACTGCAATGATCCGGGCATTGTCGTACTTAAGCGTTTCTGCCATGTCGTGGTCCCGCGAGATCCTGCCGGTTCCGATAGCGCCGATATTCAATCGATTGCTCGGTGCATTTTTTCCAAATACTGATGCGGGAACAATAGTGGGGAAGCCCATAGTGGCCACTCCGGTAGCCACACCGGTTTTAACGGCGGAGGAAACGAATTTTCTGCGATTCATGTTCATGTTAGTTTTTAGATGATCAGTATTGTAGCGGAGTATCTCGCTGGGTTGCATAGGCTTTGCTCATATCGCGCTTTCCGGTAAGGGATGCGACATAGGTAATTCCCTGGAATATATGGTTTACAAAAACGGGGTTGGTATAGTTGGCAATATCATGGCCCAGTTGCGAGACCCAGATATGCCCGCCGTCGAATGCATGGTACCAGACTGCGGGATATAACTCGTTGTATGGTCCGGTATGTTTCATGATCAGGCTGTCTTGCTTAGGGTTCAGTGTTTTAATATCATGAGCCATCAGCACTTCTATGCCAGGGTACATTTCCTTTGCGAAATAACATTCATCCTTGATCTCCCATACCAGCGGAACGCCTTGCATGGACGAGTGTTTTGGTTTTATATTTCGAACCTTGAATACCTGGTTGTTGGCGTGCCACACGAAAGTGCCGCCCAGCATATTCTTGAACCAGGTCCAGTTTCTTTCTGTACCCATGACGGAGTGAAGACCTATCATGCCACCGCCGGATTCTATATACCTGCGGAAGGCGATGCGTTGTTCTTCCGTATCAAATACGTCGTTATTCGTGCTGGTGAATACCAGTAAATTATACTTTGCCAAATTAGCCGGAGTAAAAACAGCGGGGTCATTGCTCACATCAACCTTGAAACCATGTTGCTGCCCCAGTAATTGCACAGCTGCAGCTGAAGCGGCGATATTATCGTGTACAAAAAGTTTTTTTCCATCTTTCGAGATGCTGTCACTTTTGGTATACACAAGTATTTGAACTTTCTTCCAGTTCACCTGGGCGATACCGGAAAAACCGATGAGAAGGATAAGGCTGCTGAGCAGTATTTTTTTTGTTGGGAGTGTCATGTCAAGTTGGTTCTGAAACAATGAATGTATTAAATATCATATCTTTTTATTAATAAATGCATTTCAATCGTTTTCCGAAATGGAATTGATGACAGATCATTTTTCTCAGCCTATATTCCCCAACGAAATACAAACCCATGGATGGATCTTTTTCGTTAGATGGAAAGGTAGTTGTTGTAACCGGTGCAACCGGTGTACTTGGGGAGGCTTTTATTGAAAGTCTGGCTCAGGGCGGCGCGAAGATCGCTTTGATCGGC
>JANMHK010000026.1:0-2479 GCA_031375135.1 Sphingobacteriales bacterium
GCCTTTTCCCACATAGCAGATTGAGCACCATTGAGATATCTTACCAACCCGCCCCAAACGGACACATTCATAAAAACAAAATAATATGGGAAAAGGCAAGAAGAGAGGTTCCTGTTTAGACCTTTTCTGTTGAAAAAAGAACAGATTCGGGCAAAAAAAAGCAGAACCCGATTGCAAATATGGCGTAGAGTATATAACTTTACCTCTCCAGTCTTCATTATCTCAATTCCTCTTAGAAAACCTCGGTCTCTGTGCAGTTGCACAATTTCCTATTTCTCAGCCACTAGTCCAATACCTTCGAAACAAGCAATTAAATCGTTGCAGGCCAAATTGACCAATGACTATGTTTTGCCAATTTTATCAGTTAAACAAGTTGAGTCAAATCATCGAAGCATGAAAAAGGAAATTCTAATTGTTGAGGGTAATAAGGCGATGAGGTTCTTATTACACACTATTTTCAAAAAACATTACAAAGTGGTTTCGGTGCCTGATGGCATCAGTGTTATGTATTCTTTACGTCAGAGTAATAAACCTGATCTGATCATCATGGATCCAGACCTTCCGGATATGCCAGAATGGGAATTGGTAAAACATCTTTCCCTGAGCCCTTTGTATAACCAGATACCTATTGTTGTTATTTCGTCTGACGATGAAAATCAGTTGAGATCAAATGCCATGAAGCACAGTGTAGCTGAGTATTATACCAAACCCTTTAATCCCCTGAAACTCGTTGAATCTGTAGATGCCCTGCTAATGGGTAGTACAATTCATAAGATCTAATCCTCCAACGAGATTCCCTCACCCTAAATGAAACTACAATGAATTCAGACCACATCAAGAAAACGCTGCCGCGATACCGGTTCATAAAACTGGGGGATCAGTCTCCCGCCACCCATGACCAGGAGAACAATATCTTTTATATCGGCGAGAACACACAAACACTGCAAAATATTTCAGAAACCTTACATGTAGGATATTCTTCTGCGATCAGTTTTCAGCAGGCCGCCTCATTTCTTCGTGAGCTTCAGAATGACAATGTCAATCTGAATGCCATTATGATCGACCTGCCTTACGACAAAAACACCCTTAAACAGTTCCATCGGTTCGTGACTAATTCGGCATACAGTTCAAAGCCGATCATCTATATGTCAACAAACCTGACCGAAGGTGAAAAAGCTGAGCTTTCTAAAGCTTGCCTGGTTGATGATATTATTCATCCCACCCGCGATGTATTTACCATTCGGGAGCGGATCGCCTTTCTCAGCAAGATCAAAGTATCTCTTGCCGGCCCGAAAATACCGGTTTCACTGGAGAATGATTTTTCAGCTATGGAAAATAGCGGCATCGGAAAAAGGATATTCGATATCGTAGTTTCATCAATGCTGATTTTATTACTGTTACCCTTGTTCCTGTTCATCTCCGTAATGATCAAGATGGACTCTGCAGGACCCGTATTTTATAACTCTTACCGGGCAGGCAGAGGTTTCCTGGTGTTCAAGTTTTTTAAGTTCAGAACAATGAAAGTAGGTGCCGACCGAATGGTTACTTCTCTTTCACACCTCAACCAGTACAGTGCTAATGACAGCCAGGTTTTCTTCAAGATCAATAATGATCCCCGGGTTACCAAGATCGGGCAGTTCCTCCGCAACACCAGCCTGGACGAACTTCCCCAGCTATTCAACGTATTGAAGGGCGATATGTCCATGGTTGGAAACAGACCTTTACCTCTTTATGAAGCTTCATCACTGACAACGAACGAGTGGGCAGAACGCTTTGCGGCTCCAGCAGGAATTACAGGCCTCTGGCAGGTCAAGAAAAGGGGCCAGGCTAACATGTCGGTAGAAGAACGCATTGGTCTGGATATCGACTATGCCAAAAGATATAATATGATGATGGATCTTCGAATCATTTTACAAACACCGAAAGTGCTGATCCAGAATAGTAACGTTTAATACCTTATTTTCTGCAACTTTACCGGATGACGGTCAGATAGCATTTATCTGACCGTTTCCATTAATGATAACCCTGAATGCATCCCTTAGTATCCATCATCACCCTGAACTATAACAATACCCTGGTAACGGTTGACCTCCTTTGCTCTATAAAGGCATATTGCCAATATCCGGCGATCGAAGTCATTGTTGTAGACAATGGATCAAAAGAAGACCCCTCCCGGGCTTGTCTGCTCGCATACCCTGACGTGAAAATGGTACTTACCGGGTCAAATCTTGGCTTTTCGGCTGGGAACAACGCCGGCATTGGGGTGGCAAAAGGTCAGTATCTGTTCATTGTGAATAACGATACCGAGTTCACGCCAAGACTGCTTGAAGGCTTAGTAGACATTTTCAAACGCTTTCCTGATGCAGGCCTGGTAAGTCCTAAGTTTCACTATTTCTATGAGAAGGGGATCATAGAGTATGCCGGTTTTAATCCCGTAAATGTGCTGACTGGCAGAAACACGTCTATCGGGAAAGGAGAG
>JANMHK010000403.1:0-2976 GCA_031375135.1 Sphingobacteriales bacterium
TCCTCCATTCTGATATAGATGAAATTCTACGGGTCTGCCGGCTTTAAACCAGGCGTCGATCACTCCGAACTGGCCATTGAATAAGAAGTCATCTGTGGCGATCACATTAAACATTGGCGGAGCGTTTTCTGGAACTTTCACCGGACCCATTCCACCATAGATCGGACCTATAAATGCTAGCTTCATGGTTTTGGAATTCAGTGTGGCATGCATAGTCAGGCCTGCACCGGCAGAAAAACCGATCATGCCAATGCGTTTTGTGTCAACGCCCCATTCTTTTGCGTTCTTTACAATCATGGCATATGCCGCTTCAGCATCCTGGAGTTGATTGGTCAGATCCATTTGACCCGGAGGAGCGGGGAGCGTATTCTTGGAACTGTCATCAGATTTTTTTGGTGCCGGACGCGGGCGGTTCATCCAGGCTGTAAACTCATCCAAAGATTCAGGTGTTGGGAACAACCTATATTTTAAAACAAATGCCGCTATCCCCTTTTTTGCCAGGGCCTCAGCTACTTCCCAGCCTTCATTGCCCATGGAAAGCCATCGGAATCCACCGCCGGGAGCAACAATAACAGCAGCTCCAGTTGCCGTTCCTTTCTCAGGCAAGAAGGGCGTCAAGGTAGCGTTGGAAATATTTCTTGCCATTGGATCACCCCATTGGCGAAACCAGGTCTCTGGTGCAGGTTGGTCTTTCACAGATCCTGTGCCCAAGGGAATTGCCCTGGGCTCCTTAGGGGCTTCAAGTGGATAAATAGCGCCATCCTGGGTAAAAGCATTCAATGCAAAGCATTGAAAAATGATTACAGTAAATAGTAATTTTTGCTTCATGTGTCAGTTAGTTGGTGTGGTCTAACATGTCTACGGCAATGATCTGATCGGAGTCGCAGAAGTAAAGTACAGTTTAACTGTGAATTTACGCGTCGCCTTGAATCGTCTTTTTCTTTTGTAGATTTGCTGTATTTCCAGATTGGCAAGCCTGAACGCTTTTGGGTCAAAGCTCAGTTACCTCACGTACACTACCCCTTCCTTCATCACGAACTTGACATTTCTGATCTCGGAAATATTTTTACTGGGATCGCCGGCAAATACCGCGATGTCAGCGATGTATCCAGGCTTCAATGAACCGAGTCGATCCTCCAGATGAAATGCTTTAGCATTTACACTAGTAGCTGCTTTCAATACATCCATGGCATTCATTCCATATTCAACCATCAATTCCATTTCCAATGCATTTTGACCATGTGGATAGACTCCCACATCCCCGCCCATTCCTATCGAAACTCCAGAAGCTATAGCTTCTTTGAAACTTTTTCTTTTGTTCAGGACATTGGCTGGTGGATCCATTTCACCTTTCTTCCATCCTCTGTACTGTGAGATCATGTCCACAGCGGCAATAGTAGGAAAATAGGTAACATTATGTTCCTTCATCAATTTTCCCAATTCGGCATCAATAAAATCTCCATGTTCAATGGTTTCCGCTCCAGCCATAACTGCCCTTCTGATCGCTTCTTTTGATTTTGCATGGCAGACCATCACCCTTCCACTGCTTCTGGTTACTTCATTGATTAATTTCAATTCATCTAATGTGAAAGACGGTCTGTCTTCTCCATTCAAACCCCATCTGTAGTCAGCATATATTTTGATAAAATCCGCTCCTTTCCCAATTTGATCTCTTACTACTCTGATCAGATCATTCCCATCAGCCGCCTCAGCGCCCAGCATGATCTCCTGATCATAGTCATAACCTTTAGGACCGTAAGACCCCGTGGATACAATAGCCCTTCCTGCCACCATCAATCTTGGCCCTATGATAATGCCTTCATTGATGGCACGTTTAATGGCCACATCCGCATACCCTGCGCCTTCAGTACCCATATCTCTTGCCGAAGTAAATCCGGCCAATAAAGTGTTTTTTGCGTGAACGGTTGCTCGGGCAGTTCTGTAAGCGTCTGTTTCTTTCAATACCTGGGTATCCCAATCCGTAATGTTATAGGGATACAATAATAAGTGAGAATGTCCCTCTATTAATCCGGGTGTTATGGTTGCATCTCCGTAGTCAACAGAAGTTGAGCCGTCAGGTATTTTCATCTTATCTCTTGGCCCAACTTCTACAATTTTATTCCCGGTAGTAATGATCGCCCAGTTCTGGTGCAATTCAACACCGTCAAATAATCTTTTTGCGGTAATGAAATATCTCGACTGAGCAACGGAACTATTTGAAATGAAAACAATTGAGCAGACAATAGCAAAAAGCTGATTCTTTTTCACAGTGTGGTTTTAATTGTTGGACAAAAGTTAAGGAATGTAGTATGAAAGTGAGCGACCTGCACGATATTTAAGTCAGGAATCAAAAATCAGGTTTTTAAAATGATAACAGCAGCTAACATTTTTGCCATTTTATCAGGGGTAGTGATTCTATTTCAGGCTTTCCTGATAGCAGGACTGCCATGGGGTGCCGCCTCCATGGGAGGAAGATTTCCAGGAAAATATCCTCCAAAAATGAGAGTAGTGGCCTTGTTGAACATTATTATTTTCCTTTTCATCACTGCTATTGTGCTTTCAAAAGCAGACATCATCTTACCACTGTTAAAACCCTTTTCTCAGAAGGCAATATGGGGGGTTGTTATTTTTTCAGCAGCAGGAATGGTCATGAATACAATCACCCCCAGCAGAATAGAACGGATTTGGGCACCCGTATGTTTATTGCTGCTGATTACAAGCTTAATAGTTGCCCTTGGCTGACTACAGATTTCTAACCAACTTTTAACCCTTGACAGCTGCATCATGAATATACCCTGGGTTGTATTTACTAAGAGTGATTTCTTTTGCTGGCTAGGTCTACACAGCATAAAGATATTATGACGAGATCAAAACAGATCGCCGCAATACCGATGGCGTCGAATTGTACGCTCGTGTTGTTGATATTGATCGTGGTGTCAATGATATCCCCCATCACGTTTCCCTTTCCGGATGCAA
>JANMHK010000123.1:0-14435 GCA_031375135.1 Sphingobacteriales bacterium
CATCCTTGTGAGCGCTCACATATTTATTAATATCGTCGTCACTAACTTTTACCGCAGTATCTGCAACGGTTGTATATGGAACCATGGCGTAGTTCAGGGCGGCAAAAGAACTGTTGTCTGAATTGAGCTTTTCAATCATCCATTTTGGCACATAGCTGGCCTGGCTGATCAGGGTATTGTATTTTTCCGCGAGCTGCCTGGTGATCAGCGGATCGATCAGCTGCTGGTTGACCATATTCACCTCTTCCGCTTTCTTGCTCTTCTTAATATTACTGAACCAGGTACGGGCAGCCTGCACATTGTATTGACCGGTGGTCTGGTCTGTGAACAGTTGTTTGAATTCCTGAGGAGCCCCTTCACTAAAGAGAAGTTCACTCATTTCTTTGGCGGTAAAACTGATACCCAGCTTGGCGGCCTCTGTTTTGATCAGATTTTCCTGGATATAGGTATTCCAGACGTTCTCAACGATGTTCTGGGTCATCATTTCGTTACTTTGCATACCCTGTTGGCGGTTTGATTCCTCAAACATCCTGACTTTAGTACTAAAGTCCTGGGCGTCGATCTTGGTCCCATTAATAGATCCAACGGTTGTGGTGTTCCCGGCAAACGCGCTGCTGCTCCTTCCGATGAAGGCATCCTGGACAAGAAATCCTATGAGACTCAAGGCAATAAGTCCTGTTAGGAGGACGGCTGCTTTATCTCTCAACGACTGGATTATCGACATAATAGTTTATATATTTAAAATTGGAGGGCAAAAATAGGTGAATTTGTGTTTATACACAAACTGTGGAAAACGGGCCAAATATGCATAAGGACTGGCTTTCCTTTTATCATAGGATAACTATTCCACAGCACAGTGTGGATAGGTGTCCGACCCCTGTAAGCCGCTTAGCTGGTTTCCACATGCCTTGTGTGAATAAGCAGGAATTCGGTGGAAAAGCCGGTTATTGATCCTTGAAAATTGTGGACGCAAAGACAATAAGTAAATTTGTGGAGTGGTGAAATTTACCCATACATCACGGTTAAATTTCTTTTACCTATGCATATCAACAGGCCTCGGATTTCACAATACCATAAAGTTATCCGCCGCCCTTAGATACCCACAATGTGTAAAACCATCATAAAAGCGGGTGTTTATTAGCCAGATTGAATGTTTATTTGTTGTGAATTAAGGTGGATAAACTGTAGTATTCGATACTTCAAAAAATTAAAACCCTTTAATATCCCCTAATTCACACCCGTAATAGTAATAGGTAATTTTAAATATAAATAAGTACTATAAATACTATGCCTCTTATACACAATGAAATTGCTCAAATTCACCAGCGTGGATTTTACGATGTTCAGATAGATCCCCGCCTCGATCTTTTTGCAGAGATCGCGAGATTGAAAAAAGAAAAAAACGCCGTACTCCTCGCGCACTATTACCAGGAGGCGGATATTCAGGATGTTGCGGACTATATCGGCGATAGTCTGGGTCTGGCCAGACAGGCTGAAAAAACACAGGCAGATATCATTGTTTTTGCCGGGGTTCATTTCATGGCGGAAACAGCCAAGATCCTAAACCCGTCAAAAAAAGTAGTCATACCGGATTTGAAGGCAGGATGCTCATTAAGCGATTCCTGTCCCCCGCCTCTGTTTAAAAAGTTTAGGGATGAACATCCGGATCATGTGGTGATTTCTTACATCAACTGTAGTGCAGGCATCAAAGCATTAAGCGATGTGATCTGCACCAGCAGTAATGCAGTGGCCATTGTGAATAGCTTTCCGAAGGAACAGAAGATCATTTTTGCGCCCGACAAAAATCTCGGAGCGTATATCAACAAAGTCACTGGCAGGAATATGCTACTCTGGAATGGGGCCTGTATGGTTCATGAGATTTTTAGTGTTGAAAGAATTACAAAACTAAAAATGAGACACCCGGAAGCTAAGGTGATCGCTCACCCCGAATGTGAAGAGATTGTTCTTACATTGGCAGATTTTATTGGCTCTACCACACAATTGCTAAAGTTTACCGAACAAGACCCTTCACAAGCATTCATTGTTGCTACAGAAACTGGAATTCTACACCAAATGGAAAAGAATTCGCCGGCGAAAACTTTTATTCCCGCACCGCCGGATAATGCTTGCGCATGTAATGATTGTCCCCACATGAAACTAAATACCCTGGAAAAACTTTATCTCTGCATGGAGTATGAGCAGCCTGAAATAATTATGGATGAAGAACTAAGGCTCGCAGCCAAAAAGCCTATTGACAGGATGCTGGAGATTAGTGCGCGGGAAGGAATACAGTAAGTGAGGGAGTGAGGGAGTGTGTTAGCCGGTTATGAATTTAATGAGTTAGTTTATGAGTGAAATTAAGACAGTTATTTTTGATTTGGGAGGCGTGTTAATTGATTGGAATCCCGATTATGTGTACAAAACCATTTTCGACAACGAAGAGGATATGAAGTGGTTCTACGATAACATCTGCACCTCCCATTGGAACGAAGAGCAGGATGCTGGCAGAACCCTGGAAGAAGCCACAGAATTACTGGTAAAGGAATTTCCTGAACATGAGCATAATATCCGCGCATACTATGGCAGGTGGGAAGAAATGTTGCACGGGCCGATTCACGACACGGTGGAAATTTTTAAAGAGCTTAAGGAGCTGAATAAATACAAACTATTGGCCCTGACCAACTGGAGCGCTGAAACCTTTCCTATTGCCCTGGAGCGATTTGATTTTTTGCATTGGTTTGATGGTAAAGTGGTTTCGGGGGAAGAGATGACAAGGAAACCATTTCTGGATATCTACGAAACAGTTATTACCAGGTTCAATGTTGACCCAAAAACCGCTGTTTATATCGATGATAACGAACGCAATCTTCATCCGGCCAGGGAATTGAGCATGCAAGCCATTCATTTCAAGGATCCAAGCCAATTACGCAAGGATCTAGAAGCCATCGGCGTTTTGTAGTTTATGATAATTTTCACTTTTTTCTGACCTGCTGGTTTAGTCTTGCGCCCCACCTTATACGTCAAATAGGAAATATCTGCACATGAGAAGTCATTCCATCGCCCTGATATTTTTCTGCCTGCTGGCCCTGGCCTGCGGTAACCCGCAGAAAGCTGTTTCTTATTCGGAAGACAAGGTTTTTTTCGAAACACTCAAGAAATTACAGAAGAAGCCCAATGAGCAGAGCTTGAAAAACGATGTGATCGATCTGTACAAACAGGCCGTCCGCGGACACGAAGACCGGATCTCAGCTTTTAAATCATCTGCGGAGCTCAGGAAGTACGACAATATCATCAGTGAGTATAATTCCCTCCAGCGCCTTAGCGACGCAATAAGGACTTCTTCAGCCTTTAGGGATGTGGATGCCAAAAACTATTTCGGAGAGCTGCAAGGGGTCAAGGAAGAGGCGGCAGAGGCATATTACGGGGCCGCCCAGGAAGAATTGAGGTCAGATACCCGGGAAGGTGCAAAAACTGCCAATCTATACTTCCAGAAGACCAGCCAGTACGTTCCAAACTACAGGGATGCCGCCAGGATGCAAAAGGAAGCCTATGAGCGGAGTATCGTCAACATCCTGATCAATCCCATTCAGGACAGGTTATATGGCGGCGGATGGAACAATAACTGGAATAACGATATGCGGGTCAGGTTCATGCACGAACAGCTGGTCAGGGATCTGGGCGGGGCAAGCGGGGTAGGATCAGCCAGGTTTTTTACCGATATGGATGCGCGCCGCTTAAATCTCAGGCCGGATTGGGTGATTGACATCAGCTGGGGCGATCTTTCAAGCCCCCCTATCGTCATGAACCGTTACAACAGGCAATTGTCCAGAAATGTGGAGATCGGAAAAGACACCTCCGGAAAACCCGTATATCAGAACGTGAAAGCCACGCTTTCTGTGACCAGTTATCAAAACCCCGGCGCTGATATTGATTACCGCATCGTTGATGTAGAAACAAATACCAACCTTGAATGGAATCGGGTGAATTTGAATAACGGCGCTGTTTTTGAAACAGCCACATTCTCCGGTGATTCGAGAGCGTTGGATTCTCAAGACTGGGCCCTGGTCAACAACAGGTTGAACAGATCAACCAATGAGCAGACCATGCGCGAAATGTATAATCAGTTGTTGAACGAATTGAGAATGAGAATCAGAAACCGAACCTGATGATCAAACTACATCATTAACAGGGTGTTTGCGGCCCAGCTTAGGATATAGGCAAGTGCGGTCATGTAAACAAATTGGATGGCTGGCCATTTCCAACTTCCGGTTTCTCTTTTTACAATTGCCAATGTGCTCATGCACTGCATGGCTAATACATAAAATATCATCAGTGAAACACCGGTGGCTAGTGTGTAAACCTTTGTCCCATCTGGCTTTACGGCAGCATTCATTTTTTGACGAAGGGTCTGGTTGTTGTCGGTATCCTGATCACCCACACTGTATAGGGTTGCCATCGTTCCAACAAAAACTTCACGTGCAGCGAAGGACGTGATAATTGCAATGCCTATTTTCCAATCGTAACCCAATGGTTTAATCACGGGTTCAATAATGTGCCCGGCAATACCAGCATAGGAGTTTTCAAGCAAAGCGGCATCGCGTCCTGCACGAAGTTCAGCAGCCCTTGAAGGATTTTCTGCAATCGCTTTTTCATATGCAGATCTCACCTGGTTGCGCGCTTCCGGAGGCCCAAACGAGCTAAGTGCCCACAGCAGTAATGAGATCACCATGATCACCTTACCAGCATCTACCACAAAGATCTTTGCTTTTTCAACCATGGTGATCACCACGTTTTTCCAACGCGGAGAACGGTATACGGGCAGCTCAAGAATGAAAAAGCTTTTCTCTTCCAGCCTGATGAACCACTTCATTACATAGGCCACCAGCATAGCCATGACCAGCCCCAATATATATAGCCCCATCATCACCAGTCCTTGTAAGGTCAGCACGCCCAAAACAGATTGTTTCGGGATCACCAGCGCGATGAGGATCGTGTATACCGGCAACCGCGCACTACAACTCATCAACGGCGTGATCATGATCGTCAATAGTCTTTCTTTCCTGTTTTCAATATTTCTGGCACTCATGATCGCGGGCACCGCACAGGCAAAACCACTGATCATGGGCATTACACTTTTTCCGTTCAGGCCCACTTTTCGCATGATCCTATCCGTTAGGAAGCTGATCCTGGCCATGTACCCCGTATCTTCCAATACCGCAATCAGTCCAAACAAGATCATGATCTGAGGAACAAAGACAAGAATGCCACTTAAGCCCGCGAGAAAACCATTCACCAATAAATTGCTGAACCAGTTTTCTGAAAGCACATTGATCAATATTGAACCGAGTTTTTTGATGATGAGTTCAATAGCCGTCATCGGGTATTCCGCCATCCAGAACACTGCTTGAAACAACACAAACAGTACAGCAAACATGATTAGATAACCCCAGACTTTATGAAGCAGTATTCGATCGAGTTTGCTGCGGGTATCGTCCGGTTGCGCCGGCCCTTCTTTAACCGTTTCTGATATGATGGTCTTGATGCGGCTATATCTGCGCAGGATCTCGTCGGCCTGTACCTTGGTATGGTTGAACTGATGGTCTTGTTCTATCTTTTCAATCCTGTCCTGCATGTCGTTCTTAAAACTCATCGACTCATGGTTGATGAGTATATGCACGGCAGAATAGTCACTGAGACCGGGGATGATCGTTTTAATCTCCTGAACAGATGCCAGGGCCGGCTCTCCCAGTTCAACAAATTGACGGAACGCGTTTTTCTTCTGCGCCGTCTTCTCCATCACCAGTTTTAGCTCCGCGATCCCTTCGTTTTTCCTTGGGTTGATGGGTACAATCGGGAGGTTAAGTCTTTTTGATAGCTCTGGTACATCAATGGTAATTCCACGTTTTTTGACCAGGTCCATCATGGTGAGGGCAATGACCACGGGCCTTTCCAGATCAGCTACCTGGGACGCGTATAGCAAATTTCGCTGCAAATTGTTCGCATCCACGATCACCACGATCAGGTCAATTCCGGAATCGGGCTCCATGATGGCTTTGTAAGAAACCCACTCATCTGCCCTTCTTGGGTAAAGGCTATAAGAACCCGGAAGGTCGAGGATCGTAGCCCTGGTGTTGGCCGAAAGGGAGGCAATGCCGGTCTTCTTTTCCACGGTGACGCCAGGGAAATTACCCACCTTCTGGTTCAGGCCGGTTAAGGCGTTGAACAGGGAGCTTTTTCCGCTGTTGGGGTTACCTAGCAGAGCGATATGTATGTTGTTGGTCAAAAGTTTACAGTCTGTAAAATTAACTGAAGTGAACTAGAACTGTTTACGAAAGGGGAAAAAAGGCCAGCGGGCAGCTGATTTTATAACAATATTAAAAAGGCAGTGTTGAAGCGCATGCTTAAATTTGCCTTCAATTGCGCACAAAATCATGAAAAACACACTGTTTTTGTTCTTTCTCCTTCCCGCGTTGGTTTTTGGACAGAAGTTGAAGAAGGCAGACAAACAAATTATTGAATCCCTCAAAAGCCATGTTGCTTTCCTGGCTAACGATAAGCTCGAAGGTCGAAGGGCGGGAACTCCGGGCGAGGCGCTGGCGGTAAGCTATATCACTGAAAAATTTATTCAGGCGGGCCTTAGCCCTAAGGGGGACAATAACAATTTCATTCAGCCATTTTCAATAGACGAAGGCCGCGAGATAAAAAGTTCTTCCATCTTCAACGTGAATAGCAAGGACCTTAAACCAGGTATTGATTTTTTCCCGCTCGGGTTTAGTCCGGATTCAAAACTGATTGAGTCCCTTTCTGCAGTTTCTATTGCCGAGCGCGGCGCACCGTGGTTTATCAATCTGGCAGAAGGACTGATTGTCAATAAAGACAATCCCCATTTCGATCTGGCGGAATGGATACGCAATCAGGTAAAAAATGCGAATGAAAAGGGCGCAACGGCCGTGATCCTGTATAACACCATGGATAATGCGGAGGAGTTGAAATTTGATGGGAAAGACAAGTCCGAAAAAACACAGATCCCCGTAGTCTACGTGCCTAAAAAAGCCTGGGCTCAACATTTCGCTGATCCCGAAGCCACATATGATTTCAAGATTCGGATAGAAACCGCACCGAAAACCCGAACGGCTCACAATGTTGTAGGGTATATTGACAACGGCGCGTCTTCCACTGTTGTACTCGGCGCCCATTTGGATCATTTGGGTTATGGGGAAGACGGAAACTCGATGGTACGCACGGGCGAGAAAATGATCCATAACGGGGCCGATGACAACGCGAGTGGTACATCTGCATTGATCGAGCTCGCCAGGGTGCTCAAGAAATCAAAAATCAAGAACAGTAATTTTCTGTTCATTGCCTTTTCCGGCGAAGAGCTCGGACTCTTCGGATCTAAATATTATGTGGAACACCCTACTGTTGATTTGAAATCGGTCAACTATATGATCAATATGGACATGATCGGCAGGATGAATGACAGCACAAAAACAGTAACCGTTGGCGGAATTGGCACCTCTCCGGTTTGGGGCAATCTGATCCACAATGATCCTAGGGCCGGGTTCAACATCAAATTAGATTCAAGCGGCTCCGGCCCCAGCGACCATACATCATTCTACCGGAAAGACATACCCGTGTTGTTTTTCTTTACCGGGTATCACCCTGATTACCACAGACCATCTGACGATGCACAAAACATTAATTACACGGGTGAGTGGCTGATCATAAAATATATAGCCGGCATTATCAGCAACACAGCCACAGCCGGCAAACTCGCCTTTACAAAAACACGCGAACAGTCGATGGGCACGTCAAGCAGATTCACTGTTTCCATGGGCATTGTTCCAGACTATGCATTTACCGGTGCAGGCGTTCGCGTTGATGGCGTGAGTGAGGGCCGGCCTGCCCAGAAAGCTGGTCTTAAAACTGGCGATGTGGTATATCAACTTGGCGATCACAAAGTGAGCTCTGTTGAGTCTTATATGCAGGCGTTGGGAAAATTCAAAAAAGGAGATGCTACCAAGGTAAAAGTTAAGCGGGGCACTGAAGAACTGGTTTACGATATCACATTCTAATGATAAAATTTAAAGTAGATAATGATGCTTTAGCAGACGAGTTCTTTGATGGGACCCGTCTGCTCGGTATTGTTGGTCCGCTTAAAGATTATCAGTTCTGTTGGCAGTTAAATCAGGGCATGCAGATTGATTTCAGGGTGAACCACGAAATTGAGATTGTGCTGACCCGAAAGAAGCGAAACTATTTCTTCACCATCTATGAGTACCAGGAGCCGGCAAACACGCTGGTGCATTATTTATACAACAATCAGTTTGATGGCGAGTATTTGCTGCCGGAATTTAGACACCTTGATTATCTGTGGCTGTTGAAGGGTGACCAGGTGAACGACGAATTGATACTAGCTATGGTCCAGTCTGTGAAATTGATACCGGGCGTACAAATGGTAATGGAATTATCAACGGATAAGATCAAGAATAAAGGCCACCTGATTTTCTAAATAAATCCAAGTTTTATGTGGGAAGAAATGAATAACTCGCTTTATCGCAAACTTCAATTCAGAAATTTTTCTGAGGCATTTGCATTTATGACCCGCGTAGCACTTGAGGCCGAGAAAATGGACCATCATCCCACCTGGACCAACGTATATAACACGGTGGAGATCTGGTTGTCAACTCATGATGCCGGTAATACAGTGACCGATAAAGACAGAAGACTGGCGCAGAAAATAGATATTATGCTCTTAAAATAGCCTATCGTACTTCAACCTTACCGGGAGATGATCTTAGCCCAATTACATGGTCGGCCTTACTGGGCAGATCACCGTACTTCAACCACATATTCTCCCTTACCGGTGATTCTGCCGATGGGCTCCAGGAAGTCCCCAAGGTTAAACTTTTTTAATGTATCCCGAACCTCAGCCAGCCCATCTGCTCCCACAGATATTAAAAGTCCCCCGCTGGTTTGCGGATCAGCCAGTATACTTTTTGCCAGCGTTTCATCAACGTGCATCCTGCATTTTGAACCGTAGCTATCCAGATTCCTGTTTGTTCCTCCGGGTACGGCTTTCATGTCAATATAGGCTTCCAGATCAGGAGTGATCAGGGGAACGTTAGCCAGTGTTATTTCTGCTGAAAAACCACTGCCTTCAGCCATTTCAATAAGATGGCCCAACAAGCCAAAGCCCGTAACGTCCGTCATCGCATGTACCGATTGAAGGTTTCCCAGAACCGCACCTACTTTGTTTAGCTGCATCATTTGTTCGGCGGCAATATGTTTATGTCCGGGCTTCAAAATACCCTTCTTCTCCGCGGTAGTTAAGATCCCTACGCCGAGACGTTTGGTAAGGAACAAATAATCTCCTTCCCTTGCGGTATTATTTTGTTTGATCGATGACGTAGCCACAAGACCGTTTACGGCCAGCCCGAATATAGGTTCGGGAGAGTCGATACTATGTCCGCCCGCAAGCGGAATGCCCGCCTCCTTGCAAATGCTTCTGCTACCTTCAATGACCATCCGGGCTACTTCAGGAGGCAGCACATTAATGGGCCAACCCAGTATGGCAATCGCCAACACTGGTCTTCCGCCCATCGCATACACATCGCTAATTGCATTTGCAGAAGCGATCCTTCCAAACTCATAGGGGTCATCAACGATCGGCATGAAGAAATCGGTGGTTGAGATCAAAGCTTCGCCGTTGCCAAGGTCTAATACAGCTGCATCGTCTTTGCTGTGATTGCCCACGATCAACTTGTCGTTATCCGGCATCTGAAAATTTGACTGCAGAATTCTTTCTAATAACATGGGTGAGATCTTGCAGCCACAACCTGCTCCATGTGAATATTGAGTGAGACGTATTTTTTCAGCAAGTTCAGACATGCGCGATTTTTTTTGATTGAATGATGAGCCTGGCTGTTTTTTCAGACCCCGCATCTTCGCAGGCAACCATGTTTATTTGATGCTCTTTATCAGGGCGGTTGTGCAACCCCTTTTCATAAAGCTTATCGTAGTACCTCAGCAATATCCTGAAACACTCCTTAATATTATCTTCTACCAGATAGTTCAGTGCTGTTTTTGTTTCGAGACCACCTAGCCTTTTTTGGATCCTGGTTATGGCACCGGCAAGATCCGCTTTTGGTAATTTACCGTAATGCACAACGATATAGTCGAGCCGATTTTCAAATGGCAGATTGATAAAATACACCGGTTTCGATCTGATCAGTTGCCAAAACTCCAGCGGCAAATTCAGATGCCCCATCCTTTGACTTTCATCTTCAAGCCAAATCGGAAGTTCGTTTTTTTCTTTCTCGAAGACTGCAGCAGCCACAAGGTTTTCAAACATTTCTTGACTTGGTTGCGCAGGCAGGCCTATTGCGCCAAATGCAGAGCCTTTATGATGTGCCAACTGTTCGAGGTCAACAACAGATTCGCCCAGGCCTTCGAGATAATGTAAAATTTCCGTTTTGCCCGAGCCAGTATAGCCGCCGAGAATATTGATGGGATGATCTTCTTTTAAAAAATCAATTACCCATCTGCGATAGGTTTTGTAACCGCCGATGAGCGTGTACACTTTGAAACCGTATAGGTCAAGCAACCATGCTACACCCGCGCTTCTCATGCCACCGCGCCAACAATGTACCACTACTCTCTTGTCTGTAGAGTTTTTGAGCAACAACTCAACCTGCTCAACCATCTTTCTCATCTTGACCCCAAAGAAATCAAGTCCGAGCTTAATGGCTATTTGCCGGCTCTCCTGCTTATACGCAGTGCCAACGATTTTTCTTTCTTCGTTGCTGAATAACGGTAATGAATATGCGCCTGGAATTCTTGCTTGGTCGAATTCGGCAGGACTTCTAACGTCAATGACCGGAAGACCGGTCATTGATAAAAAACGTGCTATATCTATTTTTTCAATTGGCATTTTTAAAAATGCGTTCTTGTTGCTGTTTTATCTGTTCATGCTGGCAAGGAACTCTGCATTGTCTTTGGTTCCCCTCATGTTTTTCATGAGAAGTTGCATAGCCTCTTCCGCATTCATGTCTGATAAATGATTACGAAGTAACCACATGCGCTGTAACGTATCCTTATCCAACAACAGGTCTTCACGACGAGTTGATGATCCGGGAAGATCAATAGCCGGGAAGATCCGTTTGTTAGCGAGTCTTCTGTCGAGCTGCAGTTCCATGTTACCGGTACCCTTGAATTCTTCAAAGATCACCTCGTCCATTTTACTACCGGTATCGATCAGGGCTGTGGCGATAATGGTTAATGAACCACCGTTCTCAATTTTCCTGGCAGCACCGAAGAACTGCTTTGGTTTTTGCATGGCGTTTGCTTCCACACCGCCGGACAATACCTTACCCGAAGAAGGCGCTACTGTATTGTGTGCACGTGCTAGCCTGGTGATAGAGTCAAGTAAGATTACTACATCGTGTCCGCACTCAACAAGTCGTTTTGCTTTTTGAAGCGCCATACCAGAAACCTTTACGTGCTTCTCGGCGGGTTCATCAAAAGTTGATGCGATCACTTCGGCGTTTACGCTGCGCTCCATATCTGTCACCTCTTCCGGTCTTTCATCGATCAACACTACCATCAGGTAACACTCAGGATGGTTAGCCGCTATAGCGTTCGCCACTTCTATCAACAATACTGTTTTACCAACTTTAGGTTGGGCAACAATAAGTCCACGCTGACCTTTGCCGATAGGCGAGAAAAGATCCATCATACGGGTTGAGTAGATGGTAGAGCTTGTGAACAGATTAAGTTTTTCGAAAGGGAAAAGCGGGGTCAGGTAATCAAAAGGAACACGATCCCTAACTTCCTCTGGTGAACGTCCGTTCATGGTCTCCACCTTCAGCAGGGCAAAATATTTCTCACCTTCTTTCGGGGGGCGAACCGATCCATAAACTGTGTCACCCGTTTTCAGGCCAAATAATTTGATCTGGGAAGGGGAGACATAAATATCATCTGGTGAAGAAAGATAGTTATAGTCACTGCTGCGCAGGAAGCCATAACCATCAGGCATCATTTCCAAAACACCCTCGCTCAAGATGATACCATCAAACTCGATGTTGAAGGTCTCCTGACGTTGTTCTTGGCGACGAAGGTTGAATTGTTTTGTTGGTCCGGCTGTGTCGGTGTTGATTTCATTCTCACCTGGCTGATCCTCATCATTCTGGTCCTGCACTTCAATATCCGGCTGATCATCGTTGTCGATCAGGTCAGTAATTACTGATTGCGTTTCTTCAGGTTGTTTTTTCTTAGCTGGCTTGCGGTCCAGTTTCTTAGGCTCTGCCGGAGTTGCGGCGACGACTTCCGCGGCAGGGGCTGCATCTGACTTCTTCCGGAGCTGTCTGACTGGCTTTGCCTTTACTTCTGGTTCAGACTCAACAATAGCCTCTTCCGTAGAATTGGAAGTTGTAGTCTTTACGATCCGCTTCTTTTTATTTTTATCTTCTTTTGATTTGTCCATGTTTTCGCTATTCGTCAAAGCTTGCTTATCAAGAATTTTGTATATCAGTTCCTGTTTACTCAGTTTTTTGGCATTGGTCATTTTAAGTTGCTCGGCGATATCAAGCAACTCGGGAACGAGCATGTCGTTCAGCTGTAGAATGTCGTACATAAGGTGAGTTGAAAAAATTTGGCAACATGGGATTTTAGCCAGTACCTGAATTGAAAAATTGAGTTGATATTAACGGTGATTGGGTATAACTGATGCACTTCGGGGAAAAGAAAATGAGGTCGATCAGCAGATATCCGGTGCAATTTTACGCCATTTCCTACAAAAAGCCAAATTATTAGTCCACGGCAATTATTAAAATTTGAGGCCAGAAGGGCGTTTACCATATTATCTTTGCGCCATGTTTAATCAGAGATCCAAGATCAAAGGCCTCCTTGAAGGCGAGGCAACAGGACAGGAAGTTACCGTTATGGGATGGGTTAAAACATTCAGAAATAACCAGTTCATTGCCCTGAACGATGGCTCCACGAACACCAATCTGCAAGTAGTAGTGGAGTTGGGAAGGTTTAATGATGAACTTTTAAGGAGAGTCACGACAAGTGCTGCCATAAAGGTCACCGGGCTCCTGATCCCTTCATTGGGTAAGGGTCAGAAAATGGAGGTAAAGGCTGATCAGATAGAGATTTTGGGGGATTCAGACGCCGAAAAGTACCCTTTGCAACCGAAGAAGCACAGCCTGGAGTTTTTGCGGGAGATCGCGCATCTTCGGTTCAGGACCAGTACTTTCGGTTCTGTGTTCAGGGTCAGGCATGCTTTGTCTTTTGCGATACATAAGTTTTATAACGAAAGGGGCTTTGTTTATATACATACCCCCATTATCACCGGCAGTGATGCTGAGGGTGCTGGCGAGATGTTCCGGGTTTCGACCATTCCTTTCGATAATCCGCCCAGAAATGAGGACGGATCGGTCAATTTTAAGGAAGATTTTTTTGGTAAACAGACCAATCTGACGGTGAGCGGACAGCTCGAGGGCGAGTTGGCAGCTACTGCATTTGGTGAGATTTATACGTTTGGGCCTACTTTTCGGGCAGAAAACTCCAATACTTCAAGGCATTTGGCCGAATTCTGGATGATTGAGCCTGAAATGGCTTTTTATGATATTGAAGACAATATGAACCTGGCGGAGTCCTTTATTAAATACCTCATCGCTTACGTGATGGAGCACAATAGGGAAGACCTTGAATTCCTGTCGCAGAGACTGGCTGAGGAAGAAAAGCAATTGCCGCAGGATAAAAGAAGCGAACTCGGTCTGATCGAGAAGCTGGAATTTGTATTGAATAATGATTTCGAGCGGATCACTTATACCGAGGCCATTGAGATCCTGTTGCAGTCGCCTGCCTATAAAAAGAAGAAATTCCAATATGATGTAAGCTGGGGAATAGATATGCAGAGTGAGCACGAAAGGTATCTGGTGGAGAAGCATTTCAAGAAGCCGGTGATCGTGAGGAACTATCCCAAGCACATCAAAGCGTTTTACATGCGTCAGAACGACGACGGCAAAACTGTAGCGGCGATGGATATTCTTGCTCCGGGCATAGGGGAGATCGTTGGCGGTTCGCAGCGTGAAGAACGACTTGACAAGCTGACGGAGCGAATGGCAGAAATGGATATTCCTGCAGATGAGCTCTGGTGGTATTTAGATACACGTAAATTCGGAACCGTGCCGCATAGCGGCTTCGGCCTTGGCTTCGAGCGAATGGTACAGTTTGTAACGGGGATGACGAACATCAGGGACGTTATTCCATTTCCAAGAACACCGAAGACTGCCGAATTTTAATTTTCCAGTTTTTGGTTAGCCAGGTCTTTAAATTCACTCTCCCGGATGTGCTGACGCCGCTCGTCATTGATTATTCGTGAATGGCCACGATTGGCAAATGGGCATGCAAGGCCAGTTCCCGCGTAT
>JANMHK010000152.1:0-11790 GCA_031375135.1 Sphingobacteriales bacterium
GTGACGCCTTAAATTGTTTAACTTTTATTACAAACCAATTTTCGTCGGCACCAGCATAAATCATAGTCGACTATTCGATCTTAGGCCCGGGTTACAGCAAGCCGATGTTAGCAGCAATTATTTAAGGTTATGAAAATCAAGAAATGCTTTTAAAACTTCCTTTGGTGTTTCTACATGAGGATAATGCCCACAATTTTTTAGAAGTACAATATCTGCATGCGGAACTAATTCAGCAAAACGATCTGCCGCATGTTTACCAGAAATGGGATCTTCAATTCCGTTTATCAGTCTTAATGGGACAACTACATTCGTCATCGGTTTCACCCAACGCTCTCGATAAACCTTGCGTTCATTTATATACTTAATGAGTCTTGGTAGCATTAAAATGCCATTGTTTTCCGAAGTTAATTTCCATGTTTCATGTATAAATTCGTCCGATGGTGGATGGCCTTTGCTAAATATTTTGACTAAGTTTTTTTTCATTGAATTTTCAGACATCAATTTAGCCAGAACAAATCCAAAAGGTGATAATAACAACTTCTGAACAAAAAGGGCATGGTGAGTTTCTGGAAATAAGCCGCCATTCATGAAAACACATGAAAGCCATTTAATCTTTGTGGACTTTTCAAATTGGCGTGCTAATAGTTCTTGTGCAACCGTATCTCCTAAATCATGAGCTAATATATGAGCCTCGCTGATTCCTGCTTTAATAGCTAATCCTTCAATAATATCGGCCTGTAAAGTGATGGTTAATGGTTTGTTGGGTTTAGACGACCTTCCGAGGCCGATCAGGTCATGAACCATCACGTCAAATCGGTCGGTTAATGCTGGCCACAATGCCTCAAAGTCCCATGATGAAGAAGGAAATCCATGAATACAAATTAATGTCTGCCCTTTGCCTGATCGTTTGAAGAAAACGCTCAGATCATTGATGATTTCTATTTTCCCCTCGGAATACCAGGCTTCTGAGTTCATTTTAATCAATTGCTGCTAACGTACACGGCTTGCCGCAGCCCGGGCTAGCATTAAATGGTCTGCCGTAAATTGGATTATCTTCCTACTTCAAGTCAATTTACGGCAGATCAGGCATATCAGCAAGTGGACTACCACAAAGGCCCGGGTTGTCGCAAGCCGATGTTGGCTGTGGTTTCTTCAAGCAGCAATTTCACTTTTCTCGTATCTAGTCAATATTGCCACTCCTAACCAGTATAATAATAAAAATGGTATGCCCGGAATAAAGAATAGAAACAAAATTTCAAATCCCTTCGGAATGTTCATTTGCGTAACAAAGATTACTGTTGCTGAAACGATACCCACTAAGCTCAATATGATAGTTATGATTGGACTCCATATTTTGATTTGTCGAAACTTATATAAATGCCATGAAAGCCATATTATCAATGAGAATTGAATCAGTCTTCCAAAAACTCCAATGTTAATGATAGTTCCGTTGTCATAATACTTACCGAAATCTTCAGCGTTTTTACCTTGGTTTATCCACTCTTTCAAAGCTTCTGGATATAAGTAATGATGGGTGAACTCCCAAATAAATTCCGCAAAGGCAAGAATAAAAACTACAGTTATTATCCACCTGGTTGTTTTCCGAATTTTTGATGAATCGTTTTTTAATAGAAATAAGAAAAAGATCCCAAAAAGTATCGCTGCGACGAAGAGAAAAATATACCTCAAATGTTCGCGTTCTGGGTGCTGAAGCATTTTGAGGCTTACGTCTGGCCCTACGGCCAAACCAATTATCCCATAAATTGGACATAACAGTAAGAAAAGTGATGTTCCACCAACTGACAAACCTCCAAATGAATGGGAGTAATATTTAAGTAATACTACTACAATCGAAGCAATAGCAATTGTAATAACCGCCCATATTATTACATAAGTCTTAAAACTGTTTATCTCAATATACGGTGAATGTTTACTTATCGCAGTCCCAACCAAAAATGGAAGTAGTACCAATATTAATGCCGTCAGAGTTACCAATATTGTTCTTTTCATCAGTTAGTCAGTTTTCGAAACTTTGTTGTTGAAGCCAATAAGGAGGTCTCGTCTAAAATCACAGCCAACGCCCGAGGCATTGCCGATGTTGAAGCGAAGAGACATGAAAAAAGCGAAGCGCATTTTCAATGGCTCGGGAGCTGAAACAGCGGTGAACTTTGGGGAGCATCAATATCGGCAATGCATTGTAAGCAGCCGTTGAAGGTGGCTACCGCCCCCAAAGTTCTTGCCTCGGGCGTAAGCCAGACATCAGGGGCCGAGATCTGCGAGCGAAGCATCGCAGGGTAGGCACCGCCAATGGCTGGCTTACGGGCAGGGCTTGCTGCTGTGCTGGAATTTATAATGTCCAGCCCGGAACTGAAGCCCAATAAAATTACTGATGATGAAGATAAGAACAAAAGCTCAATAGAATTACGTCTGACCGAACCGCTGATGAAACCGAACAAAAAAGGTGAGGATTTATTCGTCAGCCAGCATAGCAGCAAACCCAATGTTACCTGCCGTTTTTTTGAACAGATTTTATGCCGACTAACATTGAAATAATAACATGAATGTGTCACATAAATGGTAATAGGAATTCGCCCGGCCCGTCAACACGATAAAGAAACAAATTTTTATGAAAGTACAAGCAAGCCAAAACCTGGTCGCATAATTCAAAATTATGTACCTTCTCGTTTCAGCTCAACTCATGTTTATGAAAAAACTGCTCATTTGCTTATTTATCATTTCCTCCTTAACGTCAAATGCACAGAACGCCGATTCTGCCTGGATCAGGGATCATTATCAAAAGAAGGAAGTCTATATAACCATGCGTGACGGTGTAAAATTGTTCACTTCGGTTTACATTCCAAAAGATACCGCCACAAAGCATCCGGTCCTAATAACAAGAACACCTTATTCATGCCAGCCTTATGGAGAAGACAAATGGACGCCCTATTGGGAAACTTATTTAAAAGAGTATTTTAAAGAAGGATATATCATGGTAAAGCAGGATGTACGTGGCAGGTGGATGAGCGAAGGTGAATTTAAAGATGTGCGGCCCTTTAATGCAAATAGAAAAGGAAAAGAAATTGATGAAGCAAGCGATAGTTATGATGCTATTGACTGGCTGGTAAAAAATATTCCCGGTAACAATGGCAATGTAGGTGTGTTTGGCATTTCCTATCCCGGGTTTTACTCCAATATGGCAGCGGCAAGCAACCATCCTGCATTAAAGGCAGCCAGCCCGCAGGCGCCCGTTACCAATTGGTTCATCGGCGACGACTTTCACCACAACGGTGTTTTCTTTCAGTTGGATGCATTTGATTTTTATTCGGCCCTCGGATCTGCATTCGGGGTACCGCATCCAAAACCTGTTTCAGTACCTGCAGCATCTAATGGATATCCGGTGCATGATAATTATAAATTTTTTCTGGAGGCAGGTACTTTAAAAAACCTTACCAAATATATGGGCGATAGTATCGCATTCTGGAAAGACCTCATGGCACATCCCAATTACGACGCCTGGTGGAAGGCAAGGGATGCACGCCTGGCCACACAGCACTTACAACCTGCCATGTTGTGGGTAGGCGGTTTGTTTGATGCAGAAGATTGCTGGGGTGCCTGGAACGCTTATAAAGCAGCCGAACAAAATAATCCCGGTAAAGCTTTTAATAAAATTGTTGAAGGCCCCTGGTACCATGATCAGTGGGCTAATAATGATGGCACACACCATGGTAATATAAAGTTTGGTTCCAATACCAGTGCGTATTACCAGCAGCATTTTGAAATACCATTCTTTAATTATTTTCTGAAAGGAAAGGGCGACATTTCAAAAATAGCAGAAGCCAATATTTATATATCAGGTGCCAATGAATGGCGGTCTTTTTCACAATGGCCGCCCGCAGAAAAGAAGGATGAAACCTTTTACCTGCAGGCTAATGGAAAATTGTCTGCTGCAAAACCTTTGGCTGCAAACAGTTTTACAGCATATACAAGTGATCCCGCCAAACCGGTTCCGTACGAGGAGCAGGTACATTTTAACAGAACAAGAAAATACATGACCAACGACCAGCGCTTTGCCGCACGCAGGCCGGATGTGCTGGTATTTCAAACGGATACACTTACTAAAGACATCACCCTGGCAGGAAACGTTATTGCCGATATCATCACAAGTATTTCAACAACCGATGCCGACTTTGTAGTTAAGATCATCGATGTGTTCCCCGATTACCTTGGATTTAACAAAGTAGATGTTTATGCCGAAACAGATACTGTTGATCCTTACCCGGTGGGTGGTTATCAGATGCTGGTGAGGGCAGAAATATTCAGGGGCCGTTACAGGAAGAGTTACGAAAACCCTTCAGCTTTTACGCCGGGTAAAATAGAAGAAGTAAAATTTGAATTGCCATCCATTGCACATCGTTTCAGCAAAGGACATAGGATCATGGTGCAGGTGCAAAGCAGCTGGTTCCCGCTGGCAGATCGTAATCCCCAGCAGTTCATTGATATTTATCATTGTAATGAAAAAGATTTTATTAAGTCGGATATAAAAATTTATCATGATAATAAAAATGCTTCAAGTATTATTTTACCGGTGTTGCATTAATGCAATAAAAAGTAGACAATTTCTTAAAAACATTTTAGAATACGAGCTATTGTTTAAAATGGCAGGTAACGTTCGAGGCATTGCCGATGTTGAAGCGTAGAGACATGAAAAAAGCGAAGCGCATTTTCAATGGCTCGGGAGCTGAAACAGCGGTCCCAGTAAAAAAACTGATCCAATACAGGCTTTTCAACCCAAGGGTTGAGGGGCCGATAGTCGACTGTAAAGTTGATAATGAGAATACCGAACAAAGCAAAGCCGCGGATAATATCAATCGTTTGAATTCTTTCCTGAATTGGTATTGGTTGCAGGCCTTGGTGTTGTATCTGTTGGTTTGTTTAGGTAGATAGTTGTATGCAGGCTATTCGAAATGCTTGTCACTCCATGGTGCACAACGTTCGAGTATTTGCGAAGGCAGGGAATTCATTGCTCGTCTGCCGGGTACAAATGCCCAATTGAAAATATATTGTTGAAGTTAAGATCTAAAGCTGAAAATTGAACGTCAAGCCCGAACCGCTGCTGATGCTTGCACATAGCCGATATTACATTGTCCAGCCGTGCTGTTTCAAATACGCATGTTGTATGCAGTTCCTTTCTAAATATTCCGGATTGGTAAATGTTTGGTTAGTTGTATCGTCATTTATTAGTTCTGTTTTCTGGCGAATACTTTGACCACCATTTATCGTCATTTGTTCTAAAAGGGATATGCGAAACATGTGCGGTTACGGCTTTCCATTCTCCATCAATTTTCTGCATTCCATAAGTAAAGCATCCAGAACTCCGAATTGTATCCCCATTGTCATCTAAATGTTCATGGTCAAATTCCACCAAATAAGAAGCTGCATCTTTTGAAAACACATGCACCTTATGGTTTTTTAAATCCCACTTCAGCATCTTTTTCCATCCACCCACAAGTATATCCTTCCAGATGCCATCCATTGTTAAATAGTCACCCCAATAATAGCCGTCTCCAAAAACAATGAAATCTTCCGTGTTTGCATAAAATGTCATTACGGATTTGTAATCCATATTTTCCAAATCACTTGCATGCTTCTCAGAACGGTTGATAATCTCATTTTTGATTTTCGCTATTTCTGCAGCAGATAACTTTTCTTCTTTTTGGCTGCAACTAAAAGAACTCAGAACTAATAGGAAAAGTATCCATTTCATATTTAGTGAGTTTTAAAGTGAATTGCACACAACGTTAGGGCTTGGCGATGTGGCGATATTCCGTGTTACTTTAGCCCGAACTGTTGCCGAGTAAAGATAATAAAACTGAGTATATATTCTAATGCCGGGCTTTATTCATCAGTTGGACATGTCGCTGAGTAGCGATATGAAACCGAGAATTTATTCGTTAAGCCGGCATATAGCCAAACCCCATGTTAGCGGTAGTACATCTACTTGTTTTTCAACTCTATTCTCACAACTCCGTCTGCTACTTTTGGAAACTTGGAGAATATCAGTTCATCATGTCCCGGAATAATGAGTTCAGTATTTGATACCAGCGTTTTCATTCTTTTCATGGCATTCACATAAGCATTCGGGTCAAATGTATACTTTGGAATAGGAAGTAAATGTTGCAAGTTGTAATAAAACCAAATGTTATCAGAAGCTATAATAGTTTTCCCTGATGTTCCATTAACTAAAACATACTGAGATTCATAAGTATGTTTTGAGCCAATGAAAACTCTTATGCCTGGAATGATTTCTATACTATCTCCTTTCACTAAAGTTAAATGTCCGTCTACGCTTTTTTGAATGAGTTTAAAAACGTCTTTTTTGTCAAAGCCCTCTGCGAAACCATCCTTTTGCCAAGCCGTTTGCATAAAATAAACGAAATCATCTTTCTGCATCCAGAGCATGGCGTTTGGGAAAAGGTCAATGCCACCTATGTGGTCAAAGTGCGGATGTGTGACAATTAAATCAGTAATGTCCTCTGGTTCTACATTAATTTTCTTAAGCACTAAGTCTGGTCTGGTATAGTTGAGTTGTGTATATTTAGCTGTGTCGGTTAAACCTGCATCAACCAACACCATTCGACCATTATTTCCCTTAAGTAACCAAATGATAGAACTACTTTCTATAGTATCCCTTGTTGTTGCACCTACAGCAATTTCGGAAGCACCCCATTTTTTGCCAGGACCTGAATACTTCAATGCAAAAACATCGTAAACACTTTCTTGACCAAAGGAATGAAAATGAAAAAGGAAAAAAAGCTGAACTATTATCAGGCTAATTACTCTAAAGGCGTTACACTTAATCATTTATGTTTAGTTGTGTTTAGATTTTCAACCGGATTGTATTACCGCTAACGCCCGAGGCATTGCCGATGTTGAAGCGAAGAGACATGAAAAAAGCGAAGCGCATTTTCAATGGCTCGGGAGCTGAAACAGCGGTGAACTTTGGGGAGCCTCAATATCGGCAATGCTTTGTAAGCAGCCGTTGACGGTGGCTACCGCCCCCAAAGTTCTTGCCTCGGGCGTAAGCCAGACATCAGGGGCCGAGAGCTGCGAGCGAAGCATCGCAGCGTAGGCGCCGCCAATGGTTGGCTTACTCTTAAATATACGAATCTGATCGGTTACTCTCAACATCTGCGTACTGTGGGGAATTATAGATGAAGCATCTGGTTCCCAAATACTTGGAACATATAACATTTGCTTGTAAATGCATACTGCGCAATACGGTTTTTGTATTGTTGATTTTGGCAATGCAAGGTACGTAGTGCGGATATCGGGTATGCGTATGGCGAATATCGGATATCACTAAAGCGATTACCGGGCATGTGCATGGCAGCTTTAGTAGGGTATTCACACTCAGACCCTGAAGCCTGCTGTTCCAGCAAGTTTTTTGATAAACCCCAAGGAGTAATTATTGAAAAAAATCTTACAGGCGAAGAATGCTCACCATCATGTCAGGACCCCTCAAAAAGCGGGCCTATTCCTTCCTGTCTAAAATCGTAATGCGCTGCCCAACTTCTTCTGTCACATATCGCCTGCCCTGCAATGCTATTTTTCCTGATTCTACCCACCAGCAATTTCTCTTAACGTTCCCCTATCTTTGAATGACCCGAATCAATTGGAGAATAAACCAACATCTTCCAATGAACGATACCGTTCACAGGTTCGCAGAAAATAAAATCATTAAATTTCTCTATAGTGAAACAACTTTCTTTTTTGACCATTGTATGCTATTGCCTCTTCGGATTAATCGCCTGCCAAAGCAAGGAAAAATCCCTGCCCCGTATTGCCATTGCAGGACTGGCTATTGAATCCAGCACTTTTTCCCCAGCCCGTTCAGATGAAGCAGCATTTCATCTCAACTATGGGAAAGATGGCTTGTCGTACTACCCTTTTTTCAAGGCTGATTCCCCGTTGCTCAGCAGAGCTGTCTGGATTCCAACGGTAGTTGGCTACGCCATTCCCGGCGGAATGGTTACAAGATCGGCCTATGAATCCATGGTTGGCAAGATGATTGATTCGCTAAAGAAAAACGCCCCTTACGATGGCCTGTATTTTGACATTCATGGTGCTATGAGTGTGGAAGGCCTGGATGATCCCGAGGGCGATATGCTGAAAAGAATAAGAGCTGCTATCGGCTTTAATACCATCGTATCTACATCGATGGACCTGCATGGCAACGTCACGGAATCACTGGCCGAAAATACCGACCTCATCACTTGCTTCCGCATGGCCCCGCATGAGGACAGATTCGACACCAAGAAACGCGCGATAGAAAATCTGCTGAAACAAATAGAATCCGGAAAGGGAAAGCCACCCTACAAAGCATGGATTCCTGTACCCATCTTATTACCGGGTGAAAAAACAAGCACTCGTATTGAACCCGGCAAAAGCCTCTATGCTGCCGTTGACCCGGCTTCAAAACAACCCGGCGTTACCGACGCTGCTATCTGGATCGGATATGCTTGGGGCGATGAACCCCGCAACCACGGAGTTGTGATGGCTTATGGCGATGATAAAGAGCAAGTGAAAATAGCTGCGGAACAACTCGCCAAACGATTCTGGGACGCCCGACTCGCCTTCGATTTCGTTGCACCTACAAGATCCTGGCAGGAAAGCATTGATTCGGCTATCAGGAGCGATAAACGCCCCTTCTTCATCAGCGATATGGGCGATAATCCAACGGCAGGTGGCGCTGGAGACGTGAGCTGGACGCTAACCCAGCTTCTTGCTCACCCGGCTTTCAAAGACAGCACGGGACCTTCCCTCATCTATGCATCTCTTCCGGCACCTGAGATCATTGAACAAGCGCTAAAGGTTGGCGTAGGTAAGATGGTGGATGGATATGCCGGCGCAAAAGTGGACGCGCGTTTTGCCCCGCCCGTTCGCGTGAAAGGAATTGTTGAATCGATTGTGAAAGGCGACAAAGATGCTGTAGTGGAAGTGTCAGTGAGAGTAGGCAGTATCCATGTTATCCTCACCCAAAAACGCAAGCCCTACCACCACGAAATGGATTTGACCAAACTTGGACTGAACCCCCGCACGACGGATATCATCGTGGTAAAACTTGGCTACCTGGTGGAGGAATGGTATGCCATGCAAGCAGGTTGGGTCATGGCACTTACCCCAGGGGGTGTTGACCAAGACATTGAACATCTTCCTTATAAAAGAATCAAACGCCCCATGTTTCCTATGGATAAAGACATGAAAGATCCTGATTTATCGGCAAAATTTATTCCGGTGTCTGGTAATACGGAGGCCAAATGATGAACGTAGTTTTTTGACTCTCCGCGGACTGATTGCCTCTTTTTCTTGCTACAAATAACTTAGCCACCATTTCTCTTTATGCTGCTGTTTGTAGCTGTCAAACTTCTTGCAAAGCGGGTAAAGCGAAACAATGACGAAGAGCCAGACTAGATAAACTACAGGCAGGTTGAAACCAAAACCTTTTAATGCCTCTACCCTGAACGGCAATGACGGCAGGATCATCTTCTGCCATCCAAATCCGGTAAGTTCAGCAGCAATCAAAGCCAGGAAATGTATGAGATAAATATGAATAATATAGAAGAAGAATGGAACCCTGCCAAACACCGTAAAGAAGTCGACTACCCTGCCTTTTAATTTTTCAGCATTGGCCAAAAACAAAAACGCTCCGCTCAATGTAACCAGCAGAAACAAGAGCGAAGGCGGGTATTTGTTTAGCGCCAAAAATGAAAACATATTCTGCTTTAGATTTCCATAATCTTCCCAGGGATATAAATCGCCGTAGATATTGACCGACCTCAGTATGACAAACAGGACAAGTCCGCCAATCCCAATGATGTTAAACAATCTCTTTCTTTTTAACGGATCATATGTTTTGTCATAAACTGGACCTACGCAATAGCCCAATGACATGACCGCAATCCACGGTATGATCGCATAACCTGCCCTGAATACATGATCAGGTGTTGTCAAAAACGCTTTTCTTTCATGTAGGAATGCCCACAAGATGCTATGATCAAAATGAAGGCCGTCCAGTAAATTATGTCCAAAAATCAGTACACAACTGAATATCAGAATTGCTTTTTTAGGGAGATGGATCAGTCCTGCTAAAAAAATCATACTTACGCCCAAGATCCAGATCACTTGAAAACTTATCGTTCTGAAACTAATATCAAAACACCATCCAAAATTCATGATAACCAACTCTACAAATACCAACCATAATCCCCGTTTCAAAAGGAATACAGATAATTCATTTTTGGTTTTCCGCTTACCCACCATAAAGGCCGAAAGGCCCGCCAGAAAACTAAATGCCGGCGCACAAAAATTCGTAATGAACCTTGTGAAAAAAATTGGAATGGTTGTCAGTGACGGATCGGTAGGGTCAAAAAAATACGACCCGTAGTGAAAATAATCGCGAACATGGTCAATGGCCATGATCACGATCACTATGCCTTTCAATAAGTCAAGCGTTTCAATTCTATTCCTGGCTATTGATGTCATTGTTTGTTCTTTCGATTTATATGGCAGTACCCCTGGGTAATAAGTCATAACCATGCCCCACCTTCCCCACCTTCGTCACATTCTCTTCCCCCTGCCCTCCGCCTTCCTGCGAATCACTTCCTGCACAGGCACATTCTCTATCTTGCTGTCCAGCCAAGAGATGAAATCCAAATACATGAAGGAGCGGCTCTCCAGCGGATTGGCCTCATAACGTGAGAGCTTTGCACGCAGCTGTTCCAGGCCCCGCCGTATCTGCGTGCGGTTCATCCTGAAGGCCTGCTGCAGAAACTTAAAGATCTCCTTCTCCACTACACTCAAATTCTGCATCTTGGCCATGAACCGGTAGACCGACTTGATCAGATATTCCAGGATCTCAAAATTGCCTAATTCATAGTGCGCGATCAAATGCAACAACCGCGCATAACACTGCAGATCGGTCCGCAGATCCACTTTCCAGTTGATGATCTTGTTCAAATACTCAATGGCCCTGTCAAAATCACCGGCCCCAAAATACAGGCACGCGATCTTATAATAAAATACCAACACCCTGTGCCGGTCTAACAGTAACTCATGCTCTTTCAGCTTCTCCTCAATATGCGGCACCAAATTCAACCCCTGCGAAAAACTGCCTTCCATGAAATGCTTGTTGATCTTCGCCAAATACAAATACACAAAGGTCTGCACCCGGTTATTATCGTTGCTGTTAGCTTCTTTCGACTTATGGAAATTTTCAAACTGATGCAGGGCCTCATCAAACTTGGCGCGATTTTGCAACATAAAATGCGCATTCAGCAAATTATGCATGCCCTTGATATATTGCTGCGATTCTACCCGCTTCATAAAGGGCTCTTTCTCAAAAAGGTCTACCCATCGCTGGCAGTTCTTGTAGTAAACTAAAAAATCCTGCAAAATGAATCCGTACCAGGCATAGCTCTGTGCCAGATACATCTTCTCATAAAACCCCGTGAAATGCTGCGCTCCCTGGGGTAAATGGTTTTCAAAGAAGGCCTTTACCGCTTCTTCATCTTTTTTGTCCCGCGCATGACCCATCCGGATATACCACCCGTACAACTGCAAGGCCAGGTTCGACAACTTTCCTACCATCACCAATCGCTCGTCCAGCTCATTGACCTCTTTGGCCAATTGTTCGGCCCGGTTCTCAAAACTCCGCGTGATATGAAGCGATTCTATCTTCTTCTCAAAAAACAGGGCCTGCAGCCAAAACGTGATCTGGTTATGGTTTTTCGC
>JANMHK010000158.1:0-3037 GCA_031375135.1 Sphingobacteriales bacterium
GAAAAACAGGAAGGGGTTCAGATCCTGATAGGCAGGCCTGTCAATTCTTCTGCCCGCGTTCAGTCCCCATTGGTGATTTTTTCCGGCTTTATAAGAGATAAATACGGTTGGGAACAAGTTTCCATAACTGCGAGAAAATGAAGAGTCCTGCCGTTGAGGATTTCCATACTGGTCGCCCTGCATCTGCGTGTATTCGTACCGAAGGCCGGTTTGGATGCCTATTTTCTTGAACTGTCTGTTATAGTTGATATAGGCAGCATGAATGTTTTCGACATAGTCGAACATATTCGTTTTATTATAATCAACGCTTTCGCCCTGGTCCTTCACCTGATAGTAATTGGCTGCGTTCCGGGTGGATACATAACTTGTTTTTAAGCCAGTTTCAAATTTGCCTTTCAAGAGGTTCTGGTTATAATCCATTTTGGCTGTGTAGATATCAATATGCACCGGCAGATCACCCCTGAGTTTCTGATCATTCAAGGTGGTGTTCATATCAGGTGTGAGCGTTGAAGAAAGAAACTGTTGGTTTGTTGTTGATGCATAGGTGGCATAATCAAGGTCTGCAGTGATCTCACGACCAGTGCTGTCGAACTGGTGCCGGAGATTCAGATTGACAGTGGCGTTTTTCCAGGTATTGAGGTTCTTATTGGTGGCGATTACGATACTATCCGTTTGACCGTCTGGGTCCATCAAATAACTCTTATTGGTAGAACTGAACTGCTCGGGATTGATCAGGCCAGTAGTCACCACACCGATGGTTGTTTTCTTGCTGATCATATAGTCGGCACCCAATTTCATGTTGTAATTGTCTTCTATATTTCTCATCCGCGACTGTTGTTCAAAGATCGCGTTGACTTGCTTGTTGGCGGGATCTCTGAACGTTCTTTTGATATCCAGATTTTGAAATGAATTCCATTTACTATACCCGCCATTGGCAAACACATTGAGTTTTCCATTACGGTAGTTGAGATTGACGTTGTCGCTTGTTCTCCAGTATTTACCCTGCGAGTAGTTTGTATTCACGCTGCCGTTAAACCCGTATTGTTTATTCTTTTTGGTTTTGATGTTGATGATGCCCGAATTTCCAGCGGCGTCGTATTTGGCTGATGGGTTGGTCATGATCTCAATTTGCTCAACCGCACTGGAAGGCATTGATTTCAATAAATTGGTCAGTTCAGTCTGCCCCAGATAGGTTGGTTTTCCATCCATCATCACCAACACTTGTTGTTTTCCCTTCAGGCTGATCTTGCCATCTCCGTCGATCGTGATACCGGGAGATTTTTCGAGCACCTCCAATATATTGGTACCGGCATTGGTTACGGCCGCGTCAACGTTCACGATCATTTTATCGATCTTCTGCTCTATGAAAGGTTTTCTGGCCACTACTGATATTTCCTTCAATTCTTTCGATTGGGGAGTCAATACCATACTGCCAAGGTTATGGGAGGGCATTTCTGAAGAAATGTTGATCGGGGAAGAAAATCTCTTTGTATAGCCCGCCCCAGTCAGGGAAATCAGGTACGTTCCGTTTTGAACTTTGGTAAATTGAAAACTTCCGGTCTTGTCGGACAGTTCAACCTTGACCATTCCAGAATCTTTTGCCCTCACCAGGGTTGCCGTAAAGGCTTCCAGGGCATTTTTGGAGGGGTCTTCCACCCTGCCTGTAATCTTTCCGTCTTGTGCTTGTCCTGCCATTGCAGCAATCAGTACGACTGCCGTTAAAATCCATGCTTTTCTCATAATTATTGTTTTGGTACCCTATAATCTATAATACAGTTCAAATCTAGGTACTATGCATTGCATAGATACTTGCTTTGTTGTGGATGGTTATTAGGCTTGATTTTCGGTCAGCCTCCGGTGATATGATACGAAAACAATGATGGTAAGGTTACAATAAACAGCCCTATTTGGGATAGGCGGAAAAATATCGGGTATGAAATTACACCAACTCGAGAAGCGGTACCTGGGGGTTGTTATTTGGCAGTCTTCCTGGCTTTCAGCATGAGGAGGGTGCCCACTACGACGAGCAGGGTCGCGATGAGTTCGGCCTGCGTAGGGTGAAACCCAAAAATGGAATAGGTGGAATTGACCCTGATCTTCTCAATAAAGAATCTTTCAAAGCCATTTAAAATAAGGTAGAGCCCAAACATTTGTCCTGCTACATTCAATTTCTTGCGGACCGACCATAGAACAAAGAAGAGTATGGTGCAGGCAATGGTTTCATAAAGAGACGTTGGAAAAACCAGGGGGTTGAGTTGGGAACAATAGTTTCCCACGCAGTCCTGGATGGGTACGCCCACTTCATTCACGTTATGGGGGTAGTTATAAGCAAAAAGCCAGTCGGGCAAGAAAGAAGGGCCTTTAAATGCTGCATGGGGAACCTTATCGAGACTTCCAAACTCGTTGTTAAGGTATTGGGTAAACTCCGAACTCTTGTTCAGGGCGGCGTTAAAATCAGCAGTAGTCCCTGTTGTGATGCTGCCGTCTGCGTCCAATTTGTAAGCACTGTTGAATATGCCCCAATCGCCATCACCTGATACCTGGCAGCCAATTCTACCCGTGGCGTAGGAGATCATGAGAGCGGGCGCAGCTGCGTCACACAAATGCAGCAGGCCAATATTCTTTTGCCGGGCAAACCAAAGGATGGCAATGGTTGCGCAAATCAAGCCGCCATAAAAAGTGAGTCCGCTTGGAGAGAGCAGATTAGCGATGGGATTCTGGATAAACCTGTCCCAATTTTCGAGGTTATCAAAAATCTTGGCCCCCAGGAAGCCTGCTACTGCAGCCATGATCGTGATATCTCCTACCCGCTCGTGAGGCCAGATTCGAATGGTTCTTTTTTCTGGCTGGGCAAGTTTTTGTTTTTGCTTTTCATAATACCTGAGGCCGGAAAACAATAGGCCCAGCAGGATGCCACCAATCCAGCTTCCTTTGGAAGAAAAGATATAGTCCTGGGGATGCGTCTCTCCCGCATTAAAGAAAACACCGAGGATCTTGTACCCTACGATGAAACCAAAGATCAGATTGAAAATGAGTT
>JANMHK010000175.1:0-5608 GCA_031375135.1 Sphingobacteriales bacterium
TAAAACAAATGGGCATAAACCACGATGGGTTTATCTGCAATAACATGTATGCCCTTGCTGGTCTTGCCCTCGTCGGTGAGGGTGGCTGCCTGCGGAATAAAAGTAGAAGTGATCTGATTTGCAGTAATGGTTACCGTAGTAGAATATCCCAAACCGGGAATTTCAACAATGGCGGTTGTATTTACGTCCGAGGTGAAATAAAGATTCATCCCCTGCTCATTGTTCGTGTACATGACCTGATGGTTTCCATACCCTACCCAGAACTCCTTCCCTTTATTGGAAAAGTCTTGCGAAAAGGATACGGAGGACGCAAACAGGCATACAAATAAAAGCCATCTTCTCATGCAGATTGTTCCTCGAATAACGGAAAACGAATATAAATAAAAAGCCGCTTAACTCATAGCTTATAGTACTATTGACGGGCTTTTATTTCCCTGGTTGAAGATCAGGTCAATGATACTCATATTCGCCTGAAAGCCAATTCTGTCCTGAAAAACCTGTGCATATGCCGATAAACTGCTGCAAAACAGGTCATCCTGAAAGTTTGATGGCTTAATCGCCGGGGCATCCTTTTTCCCTGGTTCTTCTTCGGGCCGTTCGAATTGAAGACCGATCACCGGCTCAAATTTCAGATTCGCCAAAACCCATTTCAGCAGTTCAAGGTTCCACTCGTAGAGTAACTCGTACCGGGTTTCAAAAAAAGGCGACAGACCTGGCTCGTAGAATTCAAACCAGGGAGAACGGCGGTAGGCTGCGGTAATGGTCCGCCAATGCCTGACCTGCCAATGCTGGCTGTTGTCGATCCTGACCTCACCCAAAGCCTGCTTGTTTTCCCGCCCTCCCCGCAAGGGAATGGACAGGGTGGTGAGGCCATTGGCAGAAGGGATGATCGTGCGGTTCTGAAAAGTCATTTTTCGAAACCTGTCATATAGCGGAATTACAATATGCGTGTCTTGAGATAAAGTTTTAATTGAGCTTATTACCGGAAAGTATTGTAATTCAATGTATTGCATTACTATTTTTTATCGCTATTAATGTCGCACCAAAGCTTTCAGATTCAACGAATTCGACCCGCTTTAACTTCTAGTAAATTAGACGGCGTACCCATATAATAAATTGATAACTAGTTATTTATATTTTTATTTTGTACTAAAATTATTAGCTTGTCGATCGACTTCTTTTTCCTGTCAGATTCTAATTGTTTTAGCAGGAATTTCACAGCTATCTGGCAGCAAAAGTCGGCAGTTTTATTTTTCCTTACTAATTTTGTTGCTCTTTATGTTGATTAAATCCACGTTGATATTTCTGGCCCTGGCAGGTCTCCTATTCCTGAAAGAACCCGAGTTTCTGGGTGCCCGAAATGTTGGGCTCAAATCAGTCGGCTTTAAAACCTCAACCGTTTATGCAGATATGTATTATTTCAACCCCAATAACATGGGCTTGCAAATGAAGAAGGCTGAACTGGATGTTTATGTCGATGACCGGTTCCTGGGGCATACTTTATTGGATACCTTGATCATTATACCCAAAAAGGACACGTTCTCCTTTCCCGTATCCCTGGACGTGGATATGAGGAACATTTTTCCGAATGCCTTCAGTATGGTGACGAAAGATGAAATTGACCTTCGGATCGAAGGAACCGCCAAGCTGGGAAAAGGCGGTCTGTTTCTGAATATTCCGGTAAAATACCAGGGGAAACAGAAAATACGCTAAGGCTTTTTATGGCTGCCGTCCTGGGGCTTCTTACTAAACCAAAATGACGCTAAGGCTTTTTATGGCCGCCGTCCTGGGGCTTCTTGCATGTTTTGGGCAGCGCTTTATAGGAATCTTCGTTGGCTTTTACATCATCTGCGTCGTAGCCCGCGTTTGCAATGGCTGTTCTGACGTTGTCCAGATTGGTCCTGTCTGCCAGATATGTCACCGTCGTGTACTTGCTTTTAGGGAAAACAACCACCTTGGTGATGCCTTCCTCATATTTCAGGTACTCTTCAATGCGTTTTTTGCACTCTTCACAAAGCGCAGTGGGTGTCTGGATCTTGACCGTGATGGGTTTTTTTTGTTGGGCAGTACTGGTCAACGAGATCCCTGCTGCAAGCAAAAAAAGGAAGCTGATCTTTTTCATGCGAATGATTCTCCAATAAATTTATTCAATTCCAATCCAGTTTGCGGGGTCCTGGCGCCAATTTAACAAACTGTTCTGCAGTTCAGGCGAGATGGCACCTTTCTCAACGGCTAGCCCTACCAGGCTTTCATAATTTGTCAGGGAAGTATAAGAAATACCCTTAGCCTTAAATGCTTCATCCGCATGCGAAAACCCATAGGTAAAGATCGAGACCATGCCCACTACATCTAAACCCGCCGCACGGGCCACATCTACCACTTGTAAACTGCTTTTCCCGGTAGAGATCAGGTCTTCAATGATCAACGTTTTTTGGCCGGGCTTGTAATACCCTTCGATCTGGTTGCCCAGTCCGTGTTCCTTTGGTTTTGGACGAACATAGATATAAGGCAGCTTGAGTTGATCAGCAGCCATAGCTCCCCATGCGATCCCGGCTGTGGCCACACCCGCAAGTAATTCCGCATCAGGATATTTTTCAAAGATCACATTGCATAACTCACTCTTTATGAAATCCCGGATATAAGGGAAGCCAAGGACTTTCCGGTTATCGCAATAAATGGGGCTTTTCCAGCCCGAAGCCCAGGTGAATGGTTTATCAGGGCTTAGTCGGACTGCCTCCACCTGAAGAAGTTTTTCTGCGACCGCTCTTTCATTTGTCATAATGCAAGGTGATTTCTTTTTCTTTGTGGGCAAAGATAAACCCGACAACCCATGAGGTATAAAATTTATTTCGGTGACCATCCGCTCTACCTGACCAACGAACTGGACCAGGAAATGAATGAGATCATGCATCATGATGACGGCGTTTATATGGATGAACTCTCCAACTCCGGGATCAAATCAATGATTCATGAAATGAAACTGCCACAGCATCATGCAGGCGTATTTTTTCATGAGGATCTCGACAAACTATTCAAGGCCTTCCGAAAACATTTCGACATCATCACTGCTGCCGGTGGCGTTGTCAGAAATGACCGAGAAGACGTGCTGATGATCTTCAGAAGGGGAAAATGGGACTTGCCGAAAGGCAAGCTCGACAAAGGCGAAACCATAGAAGCCTGTGCCGTCCGTGAAGTTGAAGAAGAAACCGGGGTAAAAAACACATCATTGGTTGGGCCCCTGACAACTACGTATCATGTGTACGACGAATTTGGAAAGCATATACTCAAAGAATCCCATTGGTTTACTATGAAAAGTCCGGGGGTTCAGAAACTGGTTCCCCAGCAGGAGGAACAGATCACCGCCATTGAATGGGCCAACGATGCACGTATTGATGAATTACTAAAGAACAGCTATTCCCTGGTCAAAAACATGCTACGGCCGAACCATTAATTTCCTGAACTATTATTGTTGAATCGATGCTGCCACCACATCGGGTAGAAATGGCGTAGCATTGCCTCCATTCCTGATGATATCTCTGACAATGGTAGAAGCCACAGAAGTGTACTTGGGTTCGCCTGTCAGGAAGATGGTCTCAATACCCGGATCCATAGTCCGGTTTGCATCAGCGATGGTTTTTTCATATTCAAAGTCGCTCACGTAACGGATGCCACGCAGTATGAAGTGGGCGCCAACTTCCTGGCAAAACTTGATGGTGAGGCCCTCGTAAACCGCCCCTTCTATATTGGGCTCATCCTTAAAAATCTCCTTGATCCAGTCCACGCGCTGTTCCGGGCTGAACATGGGAGATTTAGCGGCGTTAATACCTACGGCCACGATGATCTTATCAAACAGCGGTATAGCTCGTTTAATAATGTCTACGTGACCCAGTGTGAGCGGATCGAATGTTCCGGGGAAAAGGCAAATCCGTGGCATGTTATGAAGATAAAGGAAAAACTCATTCCACATCCCTGTTACCCGCAAGGAGGTAGAGTACCGCCATGCGGACCGCAACACCATTCTCAACTTGTTGAAGAATGAGGGATTGTTTACTGTCCGCCACATCACTGTCGATCTCAACACCCCTGTTGATGGGTCCAGGGTGCATGATAAAGACTTCCTTGTCGAGATCATCCAGCATTTTACGAGTGATCCCAAAGGCAAGATTATACTCCCTAAGTGAAGAAAACAACACTTGGTTTTGTCGCTCTAACTGGATCCGAAGCACGTTGGCCACATCGCACCATTCTAGTGCTTTTTTCACATTGTATTCCACTCGTACTCCGAACGACTCCTTAATATACTTCGGGATCAGGGTTGGAGGACCTGCTACGGTCACTTCAGCACCCATTTTCTGCAACAGGTAAATATTACTTAGCGCTACCCTCGAGTGCATGATATCGCCAATGATGGCGACTTTTTTCCCTTCCAGCGTACCCAGCTGCTCCCTGATCGAAAATGCATCCAGCAGGGCCTGTGTGGGGTGTTCATTGATCCCGTCACCGGCATTGACGATCACGGCGGGAATATGTTTGGCCAAAAAATGCGGGGCACCACTGGCGCTATGTCTCATCACCACGATATCTACTTTCATCGAAAGGATATTGTTCACCGTATCCAACAAGGTTTCGCCTTTGGAAACGGAAGATCCACTCGCGGTAAAGTTGATGGTATCTGCACTGAGCCTTTTTTCGGCCAGTTCAAATGAGATCCTGGTTCTGGTGGAGTTCTCGTAAAAGAGATTGACGATAGTAACATCCCTTAATGAAGGGACCTTCTTAATTGGACGTTGAAGTACTTCTTTGAATTGGGTAGCTGTGTCTAGAATAATTTGAATATCCTGAGCCGACAGGTCTCTAATGCCCAACAGATGTTTTGTACTGAGTTGCATTAGGGATCGAAGTTATGAAATTTTTAATAGAGCACCACACTGGGTTGTTCTTCCCATAATACTTTTACTTTTTGTGTGATGATGGAATCAATGGCTTTTCCAAAATAATCGGGTTGAATCGGCAACTGACGGTTATATTTCCTGTCGATCAGGATCACTAATTCCACTTTGGCGGGCCGGCCAAAATCAATCAGCGCATCCATCGCGGCCCTGATCGTGCGGCCGGTATACAATACGTCATCTATCAAAACGATCTTCTTCCCTTCAATAGAAAACGGAAGGTCAGTAACGGTTGGCACATGTAACCCGCTTCGGATATCATCCCGGTAAAAAGTAATGTCGAGCTTGCCGTACTTGATCGGCAATTCCGGGTAAAGCTCCCGGATATATTTTACAATCAGATCACTTACCTGGATGCCCCTGGGCTGCAGACCAATGAAACAGGTATCCTGAAAAGGATAGTGATTCTCAATCAGCTGATGGGTCAGCCGCCGGAGGGTGAGATCTAAATGATATGAATCGAGGATAGTGACCACGTTGTTAAGAACGAAAATAGGTTGTAATTATGATTCCTGCATGAAAGGATAACTGTAATCCACCGGGGGATTGAATGTTTCTTTCACGGTTCTTGCACTTAGCCAACGGTACAGGTTAAGGATCGACCCTGCCTTATCGTTGGTTCCACTACCTCTGGCCCCGCCAAATGGCTGTTGTCCAAC
>JANMHK010000215.1:0-15843 GCA_031375135.1 Sphingobacteriales bacterium
CCTGACCAGGTTTGGTGCGTTTGTAGACATCGGCGTTAAGCAGGATGGCCTGGTGCATGTTTCGGAGATCGCTCATGAATACATAACCGACCCCGCTCAGAAGTTAAAACTCAACCAGCACGTCATGGTCAAAGTGATGGAGGTGGATATTGCCCGTAAAAGGATCTCTTTGTCAATCAAGCAGGCCGATGAACAGGGTTCAGTGGCAAGAAAGCAGATCCAGCGGCCCGCTTCGGCTAGACCTGAAAAGAATCTGTCATCTTTGAATATGAATGATGCCCTCGCTGAGTTGAAAAAGAAGTTCGGACGTTAGTGGGGTAGGTATTCGATGTAGGCGGACCGTGGGATCATCCGCGCACCGAGCGATTCAAAATGCGCCGTATACACCTGGCAATCGATCAGGGTGATCCCTTGTGATACCAGCAACTGAACAAAATGGATGAACGAAAACTTGCTGGCATTTGCGTAGAGGTTGAACATGCTTTCACCGCAAAAAACCTTGCCCACCCGAACACCGTATAGACCGCCTACCAATTTTCCATCCATCCAGGTTTCGGCGGATTCCGCCATGCCTGCGTCGTGAAGTCTTTTGTATGCTTTGATCATATCCTTAGTGATCCAGGTGCCCGATTGCCCATTACGATTCACGGTACTACACTGTGTCACAACTTCTTCAAACGCTGTATTGGTACGAAAATCAAATTTTCCGCTCCTTAGCGTTTGCTTCATGCTTTTGCTGACTTTTAAGTCGTTCGGAAAAAGAACAAAACGCGGATCAGGACTGTACCACATCGGTAGGCTTCCTGAGAACCAGGGAAATATGCCGGAACGATAGGCGAGCATTAACGTCCCAAGGCTCAGATCACCTCCAACCGCCAGGAGGCCGTCTTCATCCGCTGTTGATAGATCTGGAAACAAAATATGAATGGATTGTGGTACTAGGTGGCCATGACTTCTATCGTAGCCCCAATACCTCTTTCGGTAATGGCGTCGCACATCGGCTTGAGGTCATCATAACTGCCCTGTTTCACGGCGTATTTGCCCTGGCTATGGATGATCATGGCGCATTGTTCGGCCTGTTCTTCAGAATGCCCACAAACGTCAATCAGGGTTTCTATAACCCATTCGAACGTATTCACTTCATCATTCCACACAATCAGGCTATGCGTATGATCCAATGCCTCAAGCACATCCGTGTCCTGCTGCTCATTTTCACTATATTTTTCTTTATAACCTCCCATATCCTGTTTGCACAAAGTTAAATACTTATGTTCCGATTATTATTTCTTTGCAACAAAATTGGCTGAATTATTGTCCAATGTAAAAAAAACCCTCTCAGCCATTGAAGATGTTTACCAGAACAAGCAGGAATAAACCCGAACCCGAAGAAGTGCCTAAAGGTGCGCTGGTATTGTCGATTGACGGCAGTACCAGGGGGCTTGAATTCCTGATCGAGTTGGTAAAAAAGATTCGCCCCGAGCGGCCCGGAGACTTCCGGCAGGCGGAGTTGAAATTTGGGGCCTTACTCTATACCCTTCAACAGGACCGCTCCCTGCTTTTTTCCCTTCGTCGTTCCCTGTTGACTCAATTCTTACATACTGATATCGTGTTGGCCCTCACCGAAAGCGGCATTACCAGCTCAAGGGGTTTTGTGCAGGAACTAAGCAGCAAACTGCAGCACAAGGTGCTTCCGGCACTGCAGAAAAAGAATGATTTCCTGTTTGTCATGAACCGGGTATTCTATAAGAAAACGGATTATAGGTGGGTGGAAGGGATAGACCAGGGATTATGGAAGAGCTTTTTTGAGCTGCTTGGGATCCAGATCAATCTTGCTGAAACCCAATTGATCAGGCAATTGCAGAAATCGCTGCAGATCCTTTCATACCGTTTGGCGAACACCGCCATGGAGAAAGAGATCATGCTCCGATTCAATATAGACCCATCATCAAATTATCCATTCCTTGAACAGAACCGGCTGGTTAATTTGTATATCGAACGTCATCAGCATGATCGGTATGATGATGAAAAAAAGTTACTGATCAATAATATCACGGAGGCACTGCATAATTGCCGCCAGAGCCTTCAGTGGCTGAAAGATTTGCGGGGGGCAGAGGGTACAAGTCTTGCCCAGACTTTCCTCATGGTGCGGATGGAGCAGCATATTGAAAGGCTATTGATCATCCTGGATGTATTGGACCAGGACCAGCAGTTTAATACTGAACGGTTCATACAGTACTTCAGCCAGGTGATCCGAAATGAGAACAGGAAGAATAGTATTGGAGAATTTCTCTCTAACAACCTCGGCTTGCTGGCCTACCAGATCGCAGAGCATAAGGGGCGAAAAGGGGAAGCCTATATTTCATCCACCAGAAGGGAGATCACGGACTTGTTCATCAGCGCGATGAAGGGCGGCTTTGTGATTTCTTTCATTGCCATTTTCAAGAACCTGCTGGGTAAACTGCCCATTGCTCCGTTCTGGCAGGGTTTCCTTTACGGCATGAATTATTCCATGGGTTTTGTATTGATGGATCAAACGGGATCCACCCTGGCCACCAAACAGCCTGCCTATACAGCCTCCGCTGTGGCCGGTTCACTGGATGCTAAAAAAAGCCAGGGGCGCCCTGACCTCGTGAACCTCGCGATCACTGTGTCGAAAGTTTCGCGAAGCCAGATCGCATCTTTTGCAGGTAATCTGATTATCGTATTTCCGCTAACATACCTGCTGGCCTGGAGTTGGCACCTGATCTCCGGTGCCAAGATAGCAGAAGGTGCAGCAGCCATGAAATTGCTGGAAGACCAGCATCCCTGGCATAGCCTCGCTTTGTTATATGCCTGCTTCACCGGTTTTTTTCTGTTCCTCAGTGGTATCATAGCCGGCTACGTAGAGAATCATGTAGTATATGGAAAGATACCTGAACGCCTGATGACCCATCCGGTACTCAGTTATACGATGTCCAACAAGAGACTTACACGCATGGTAAATTTTGTAAAGCGCGGTTCTGGTGCTTTGGCCGGTAGTGTTTCCCTCGGTTTCTTTTTAGGAATTGCGGGGCCGCTTGGTAAGGTTATGGGCCTGCCCTTTGACATACGTCATATTACCATTTCTGCAGGCAATACCGCCATTGGATTTTATGGCCTTGATCATCAGGTACCGCTCCTGTATGCGCTGGTCATTTTTGGTGGTGTGCTAATGATCGGCTTCCTGAATTTCCTGGTAAGTTTCGGACTCGCATTTTACGTAGCCGTGCGATCAAGGGGTATCCAGTTAAAAGATTATCCTGAATTGATCACCGTGGTATGGAAACATTTGCGCCGTTATCCTTTCGATTTTCTAGTGCCGCCCCGAGCACCAAGAATATCCGACAATATCTGATCTTAATTATGTAGATACAGATAACTACTGCTTTCCTGGGCAATAGATTTTACAACTTACTTCCTGTCCAAGTGCCAGTATAAGGTGGTGTAACAGTGACATTAGTCCAGTTTCCCGAGGCAGAATTCCCGGTTAAAGTACCGGTAAATTTTGCCCCAGCTAGATTTGTGCCGATTGTAACATCAAGGAGTAGATCGCCGGATTGAGTTATAACTCCGTTCGCGGCATTCGTTCGGGGGAAACTGGTAGATACTACAGTGCCGTTTGTATACCCTTCTTTATCCACTATTATGTCCCAGGTGCCACGATCATTCACGCCCGTGTAGGTTCCCTGCCAATGACCCGCAAACTGGTTTTCATGATTGTTCTTTTGGCATCCAGTTGCTATCAGGATAAAAATGGCAAACGTGAACTTAAACGCTGTCGAAAACTGGAACTTGCGCATAGCACATCCTTTGGTACAAGGTAATGCAAATGGATCGATTGAAGTTTTTTAAAAGGATTTGTATGGAAGTTGGAGAAATAGAAAAGGGTTTCAATTTTTGAAACCCTTTTACAGCTGTGGGAGTTGACGGGTTCGAACCGCCGACCCTCTGCTTGTAAGGCAGATGCTCTGAACCAGCTGAGCTAAACTCCCTTTTTCGGAGTGCAAAGATATGGACTGGGGGATAACGGCAAAAATTTTTTTGCCAGCCGTAAAGCGGGTCAAATCAGGCCAAAATCTTTTAAGTCAGCAGGAATTGACCTAATTTAAGAAATGGCCACATCTTACTGTGAATATGTTCAGCAAGCAGGGAAAGACACGATTCACCGCGATTACCACGACCATGAATATGGGTTTCCCATAGAAGATGATCGACTCCTTTTTGCCAGGCTGGTACTGGAGATCAACCAGGCAGGATTGAGTTGGGAAACCATCTTGAAAAAGAAAGATAATTTCTTTAAAGCATTCGACGATTTTGAGATCGGGAAAATCGCCCGATACTCCGAGAACAAGAAGTTATCGCTCATGCAGGATGCAGGTATCATTAGAAACCGGTTAAAAATTGAGGCAGCTGTTCACAATGCAGCTGTTATCGAGGAGATCCAAAGCAATATGGGTTCATTCAAGAATTGGCTGGATCATCATCATCCGAAATCAAAAGAAGATTGGGTGAAACTGTTCAAGCGGACGTTTCGTTTCACGGGGGGTGAAATAGTGAACGAATTTCTGATGAGCACGGGATACCTTCCCGGAAGCCATACCGAGACTTGCCCGGTCTACAAAAAGCTGATCAAAAAGAAGCCGGCCTGGATGAATAAAAAATAACTAATTGGGTTGTACGGCAGGCATCCGGTAATGTTGTCCATCCAGCACGAACAATTCATTGATCCCCACCGTCCAGAATTTAAACAAAGGCGATTTTTCAAGTAACTTGATGATCTCCTCTTTGGTTTCTGCATTCATGGTAATCCACACCTGCATAGACTCCATACTGACGGCATATTGATCAATAAAATCCTTATTGATCAGTTCATTGATGTAGATCCGATGCTGGGGAACAAGTTGCATGAATTCCTCAGTCATTTCAAAGTCTATGGTGACCTGGTATTTTTTCATTTGACGCTTGAGTCCTTAAAATTAATAAAGTTTATTGATCCAACAGTTAGGTGTTTACTGGGCCAAATAACCACCGTCAATGGGATAATAAGAACCCGTCATGAATGATGATTGGTCACTACTCAGGAAAAGGACAAGCTCAGCTACTTCTTCAGATTTCCCGAGTCTTTTCATTGGGTGAAGTCCCTCCACGATCTTCAACACTTCAGCACTTAGGTTATTGGTGAGTAGCGGGGTCATGATATAACCCGGTCCTACCGAATTTACCCGGATATTTTGTTGCGCATATTCCAGAGCAGTGGCTTTTGTTAGACCCACTACACCGTGTTTGGCTGCTACATAAGCGGGTGAATTAGCAGTTCCGACAGTGCCAAGTATGGAGGCCATATTGACGATGGCGCCGCCACCTGCTTTTAACATGGCAGGAATTTGAAAATGCATACCATAGAAAACACCAGACAGATTAATACCAATCACTTTGTTCCAACCGTCAAGAGGATAATCCCCGGTCATGGCAAGAGGACCGCCAATGCCCGCATTATTGCACGCAATATCAAGGGTGCCATAAGTACTCACGGTCTCTTCAACCAGAACCCTGTTATCCTCTGGCAATGAAACATCAGCTTTAAAAAATTTTGCCGTCCCACCATTGTCGACGATGGTTGAAACGGTTTCCTGCCCACCTTTCTCGTCAATATCTGACACAACTACTTTTGCTCCTTCATGGGCGTACATAATAGCAACTGCGCGGCCAATACCTGATCCTGCACCAGTAACGAGGGCCACTTTACCTGATAATAATCCCATACAATAGATTTTAAGATGTCATGCATTTTCGATGCCCGCCGAATTGAAGAAAAAATAATCTATAGTTTCCAGTCAACGATGCAGTTGACGTAGTCCTCACGATGGGGTATGGTCACCTTGATATAATTGTCTGAATATCCTTCCATCATGCCGTTTTTTGAACGGCCTTCAAAAAGGACCTTGCGAGTTTGTCCTGCGTTCGCTTCGGTAAAATACCTCATTTTCATGTAGCTCAGATTTCGCAAAATCTTGTTCCTGTTGTTGCGAATATGAACGGGCACCACGTCAGGAATGTCCAGCGCTTTCGTATGTTCCCTTTCCGAATAGGTGAACACGTGCAGGTAAGAAATATCCAGGTTATGGAGAAATTCAAAACTTTCTTTAAAGGCCGCTTCTGTTTCGCCGGGAAACCCGACAATGACGTCAACGCCAATGGCGCAATGCGGCATCAAATGCTTTATAAGCGCAACCCTTTCAGCATACAGTTCCCTTTTGTACCGCCTGCGCATCAACGAAAGCACATCATTGCTGCCAGACTGCAGCGGGATATGAAAATGGGGCATGAAATGATTGCTCTTGGAAACGAACTTGATGATATCATTGGTCAACAGATTGGGCTCTATAGACGAGATCCTGTATCGTTCAATTCCATCCAAAGCCTCTAATGCTTGACAAAGGGAGAAAAAATCTTCCTGATGTATTCGGTCGCCTTCCGGCCCCTTGCCAAAATCGCCCAGGTTAACTCCCGTTAACACAATCTCCTTTACGCCAGTTTCTGCCAGATCATTGGCGTGTTTCACAACATTGGTGATTGTATCACTTCTACTTTTTCCCCGCGCCATCGGAATGGTGCAAAAACTGCAGGTGTAGTCACATCCATCCTGCACTTTTAAAAATGTCCGGGTGCGGTCGTTCAGGGACCAGGACGCATTGAATCCCGACACGTCTTCGATATCGCAACTGGAGATCTTTGCTGAATCCCCTTTCGATAGTTCACGAACATGCTGGGCAATATTGAATTTTTCGGAAGCTCCTAAAACCAGGTCAACGCCTGGGATTTCAGAAATCTGTTTTGGTTTCAACTGGGCATAACAACCGGTGATCACTACAAATGATTCTGGTGCCCGCCGTTGGATGCGACGAACGATCTGTCTGCATTCCTTATCCGCATTTTCAGTCACGGAGCAAGTATTGATCACATATACATCGGCCAAATCGTCAAATTCTTTCTTCTCGAATCCCTCGTTCTCCATTTGCCTGGAAAGCGTTGATGTTTCGGAAAAATTTAGTTTGCAACCCAGTGTATGAAATGCGATCGTCCTAGCTTCGGCCATAGCAGGCAAAGATACGAAGCATGGGGGATTTTATTTATCTTGGCGCACATGAAACAGGGTCGTTGGCTACTGGTATTGGTATTTGCAGGCCTGTTGTACCTGGTGTACTTGGGACAGGGAACATCCAGCTGGGGAGAAAGACCAGGGGCGGGAACAGAGAAAACCCAAAGCAGGTCGAGGCGGGCAGAACAAAGGGACCCTGCAGCGTCGGGGGATAGGGAAGGCCTGAACCGAAAAGCCGCTTCAGTTATCTATTCAAAGCATGCCCGGTGCAGAATGAGTTGCAGGCATATTTCCGAAGAAGAGGTATTGGATATTCTGCATACCGGGAAGATTAACTATGGCAAATCAGATATGAGGGGCAGTCCCGACCCAAAATACGCCCTTGAAGGCGGCACAAAAGACGGTCAGGAAGTACGGATCATTTTTGCCAGTTCACCAAGAGGGATCGTGGTAGTGACGGTGATCGATATAGACAAAGAATGGAAATGTAACTGCAAATGACGATGATCAAAAAACTGGCAAGTATTCTTTATTTTATTTGGGCAGGCTTCTGGTTTCTTTTCTACATGATCCTGATATTCCCCCTGGTGATCATCGCTTCATTCTGGGGTAAGATCAAAGGCGGAAATTTCGTTTATCGTTTACTGCACAGCTGGGGAGATTTCTGGTTTTTTATGGCAGGGATGGAAGTGAAGAACATATTTGAGGAGGCACCAGATCCCAGCAAGCAGTACGTGTTTGTCATTAATCATATCTCGAACCTGGATGCCGCATTGTTGGTGAAGGTGATCCGGCAGCCTTTCAGGCCACTGGGTAAAATCGAATTGAAAAACATACCCGTCTTCGGGTTCATTTATAAAGTCTGTGTTGTAGTGGTGGACAGATCTAGTGCCGAACATCGCCAGCAGAGTATACGGCAGTTGCGATCAGTGATCCGAAAAGGGATATCGATCCTTATTTTCCCCGAAGGCACGTTCAATGAGACGGGCCGGCCAATGAAAGACTGTTATGACGGAGCGTTCCGATTGGCTGTCGAAAGCCAAACTCCCATAAAACCGGTGATATTCCCCGATAATTATTCGCGCTTCCATTATAAAAGCCTGCTCAGTCTGAATCCCGGCATCTGCAGGGCCGTTTTTCTTCCCATGGTTACTGTGGCCGGGCTGACGTTATCCGACGTGCCCCGGTTAAAACAACAGGTGATCGGGTTGATGGAATCCAAACTGCGTGAGTATAATGCAGCATGGATCAGTGAAGATCCACAGTAGTATTGTTTTGAGTTTCGTTAATTTTATGGTGTGATGATGATGTATGCACAGGTCATTCTTCCCTTGGCGCTTCCAAAGACTTATACTTATGCCATTCCATTAGCCTGGCAGGAAAAGATACTGCCCGGCATGCGTGTCGAAGTAGTGTTTGGAAAGAACAAAAAATACGCGGGCATCGTCAAACAGTTACATTCCGAAAAGCCGGGCGCATTTGAACCCAAGGAGATCCTTAACGTGCTGGATACGGAGCCCGTGGTGAATGAGAACCAACTCGCCCTTTGGAACTGGATAGCATCCTATTACATGTGCTCGGAAGGTGAAGTGATGAATGCGGCACTGCCGGCAAATTTTAAACTGAGCAGCGAAACGATCCTCAATTACAATGAAGAGTTTGGAGAAGATTTTTCGGGCCTTGATGACCAGGAGTACCTGGTGGCAGAAGCATTATTGATCAAGAAAGAACTGCGTTTGCAGGAGGTCCAGCAGATCCTGGATGCAACCTATGTATATCCTGTAGTCAAAAGATTACTGGAACATAAAGTTTGCTGGGCCTGGGAGGCACTAAAGGAGAAGTACACGGAGAAGAAAGAAAGTTATGTGCTGCTGGATCAAGCTTATAACGATGAAGACAAACTGGCTGAACTGCTGAATAAGAAATCCAGTGCGCCCAAGCAGATGGAACTGCTGATGGCGTTCCTGCACTTAAGCCGAACAGAGGGTGAAGTAAAGCAGGCAGAGCTCCTGAAAAAATCCGGGGCGTCCGCCGCTCAACTGAAAGGGCTAACGGAAAAGGGGATTCTGCGTGTGAAGAAAATGGCGGTTGACCGTATCCGTTATGCACCAAAGGATATCAATATCGATTTTACCCTTTCAGATGCCCAGGCGGAATGTCTGAAGAAAATACAATCCCATTTCACCGAAAAGCAGGTTTGCCTGATCCATGGCGTGACCGGTAGTGGTAAGACGCAGGTGTACATAAGGCTGATGGAAGAATACATACTGAAGGGGCAACAGGTATTATACCTGTTGCCTGAAATTGCACTCACTTCCCAGGTGATCCGCCGCCTCCAAAAACATTTCGGTGGTTATATCGCCATCTATCACTCTAAGTTCAGTCCAAACGAACGTGTGGAAATATGGAATAAAGTAAAGAGCGGAGAAATTAAAATACTGTTGGGTGCAAGGTCTTCCCTGTTTCTGCCTTTTTCCGAGTTGGGATTGGTGATCGTAGATGAAGAACACGATTCCTCGTTTAAGCAACAAGATCCTGCACCCCGTTACCACGCCCGCGATGCAGCCATCTACTATGCGTCAAAGCTGGGTGCAAAAGTATTGCTGGGCAGTGCAACACCATCTGTTGAAACTTACTTTAATGTCCAGACCGGGAAATATGCTGGTGTTGAATTGAACGAACGCTTTGGGAACGTGTTACTGCCAGAAATTGAAATCATTGATACCCGGTTGGTAGAACGGAAGGAGAAAACCAAACTCATGATCTCGCCGGCTCTTCAGGCGGCTATTGTTGAAACAGTGCAATCAAAAAAACAGGCTATCCTTTTCCAGAACCGCCGCGGTTATTCTCCTTACCTGATCTGTGGCACCTGCGGTTTCATTCCCCACTGTGAGCAGTGTGATGTTACCCTCACTTTCCATAAGCTTCATCAGAAACTTCAATGCCACTATTGTGGCAATGTATATCCCCGCATAATCACTTGCCCGGCCTGTGGTTCGGTAAACTGGATAGAAAAGAATTTCGGTACCGAGAAAATTGAAGAGCAGCTGAACGAAACATTCCCGGATTTCAGGATCGCCAGAATGGATATGGATACCGTAAAGGGTAAGACTGCTCATGATCAGTTGATTCAACAGTTTGAGCAGCAACGTATAGATATTCTGATCGGTACCCAAATGGTTGTAAAAGGACTTGATTTCGACCATGTGCAATTGGTGGGCATTTTGGACGCTGATGGTTTATTGAGCTTCGCTGATTTTAGGGTCAATGAAAGGGCTTTTCAGCTGATGGAACAGGTGAGTGGCCGTGCAGGGCGAAAAGATAAGCGAGGTAAAGTATTGATACAAACAACAAATCCTAAACATCCGGTTTTAGACTGGGTGAAGGAACATGACTATAAAAAACTTTACCACGCTGAACTTATCGGGCGACAGCAGTTCCATTATCCACCTTACTCCAAACTGATACAAATCAACTTCAAACATAAAGAGAAACAGGTTGCTGAAACCGCAGCACAAATCATGGCAAATGTGTTGGCCAGGGAATTTCCGGACCAGATATCGGGGCCCGCAGAGCCTGTCATTGGCCGGGTTCGGAATATGTACATCATGGAACTCCTGCTCAAATTATCAAGGGATACTAAATCTGCCAATTATGCAAAAACGATGATCCATCAGCAGATGGCGATCCTTCAAAACGACAAACAATTCCGTTCTGTGATCATACAGCCGGATGTAGATCCACAATGATCATCATGTGAAACGAACGATCCAGGTTAGCAATCATCTTTTCAATGAGAAAGTGTGGTGATCAATTTTCGCATGCTGTCATATTCATGGAAATAAATTCCTTTGGTGGGAGAGAAAGAGGCGGCAAACATGGCCTTGGCTACTTCGTCGGCCGGTATAGGCTTAAGGGCTTCATTCTTGCCCTTGAATGCCCAGGAAAACAACGGTGAAAGGGTTTCTGCGATTACTTCACCCGGACGTTTTTCTGTTTTCCGGCCAATTAAAACCGATGGCCGCATGATATGGATTTGCGGAATGTCCTGTTGACATACCACTTCCTCCGTAACACCTTTCAATTTCAGATAGAAGCTATCGTTATTGTTCGGGTCTGCCTTGGCCGAGGACACTAATACATATGAATAAACACCGTGTTTTGCCGCCGCAGTTGATGCAAAACGGTTGATATCAAAATCCACTTTTTTATATTTTTCGTGGTCACCGTCCACATCCTTGTTCGTGGTGCCAACTGCGCTGAATACCACTTCGGAGCCTGCCATATGGGGTTCATAGGATTTAGGATCTTCAAAGTCGATCACAAACTGCTCGAGTTTGTGATTGTTAATGTCGGCAGTGTTCCTGACCAGCGCAATGATCCGCTCAGTTCTTTGATCATTGATCAGCATCCTAAGCAAATGGCTTCCAATCAGGCCGGTGGATCCAAGTATCGTTACAGTACGCCCCATTTTTTAATTATTATTGTTGTATGATATTTTTAGAAAATCATGCGCTGGCTGCCTACAATAGTTTTGGTATTGATGTGCGCGCCAGATATTTTACCAAGATATCGAGTGTTGACGAACTTTCCAATCTTGAAATACCCGAAAACCTTCCGCACCTAGTGCTGGGGGGAGGCAGCAATATCCTGTTTACCAGAGATTTTAACGGTTACGTACTCCATAACCAGATATTGGGAAGGAAAGTGATACGCGAAGATGAGCACCATTCCTATGTAAAAGCAGGAGCAGGGGAGAACTGGCATGGGTTTGTAGAATATTGTATCAGCAACGGTTTTGCCGGCATCGAAAACCTCGCCCTCATTCCCGGGCAGAATGGTGCATCACCTATTCAAAATATTGGGGCCTACGGAGTGGAAGTGAAAGACGTGTTTTTTGAACTGGAGGCCTGGCACCTGGAGGAGAAAAAAATGTATGTATTTTCTGCTGCTGATTGTGAGTTCGGTTATCGGGACTCCGTTTTCAAGAATAAATTCAAGGGTCAGTTCCTGATCGTGTCTGTCACCTACAAACTCAATAAGAAACCATCATTCCAAACTACTTATGGTGCAATAAACCAGGAATTGGAGAAAATGGGTGTGCAGGACCTTACTATACGGGCTATCGGTGATGCAGTCATCAGGATCAGGACGTCCAAACTTCCTGATCCCTTGGTCATTGGAAATGCCGGAAGTTTTTTCAAGAACCCGCAGGTTGATAAGCCTGTCTTCGATGCCCTACGATCAGATTTTCCTGACATCATCGGTTATCCCCAGCCGGAAGGCAAAGTAAAACTGGCCGCGGGCTGGCTGATCGAAAAAGCGGGTTGGAAAGGTTTTCGAAAAGGCAATGTAGGGGTACATGAAAAACAGGCCCTTGTTATAGTTAATTACGGGGGTGCAAAAGGGCAGGAAATCTACGAACTTAGTGAGGAGATACTTTTAAGTGTCAGGGAAAAGTTTCATATTTTGTTAGAATGCGAAGTAAATATCTTATGATAAAGAGGTCTGTCAATACTGTTTTGTTTTTGTGTTTACTTTTCCCGGTAAAAAATGCTTTGGCACAAACTGAAAACGCAACCCAGGTCTATTTTGAATTGTTTGGCGCAGGTGGCGGAGCCTCTTTGAATTTTGACTCAAGATTTGACAAGAAAGAAAACGGACTTGGATACCGGTTAGGGATTGGAGGCGAATTCTTTTATAGCTCTTCCCTTGGTACAAGCAAGGCCATAAGCGTCCCCGTTGGGGTCAACTACTTATTCGGAGAAAGAAAACATCACTTCGAATTAGGAAGTGGCGCAACCGCTTTTTTCGGTGATCAATTCTATTACCCCAAGAATTATTGGGGCGCTAACTTTAGCGCCGGCTACCGGCTCACACCATTTGAAAGAAAAGGTTTTAGCTTTCGTGCGGGTTACATGCATTGGATCTTGTTTGCCAATGGCACAGATTTCTCTCCCTATTTGTATCTAAGCTTTGGCTACCGGTTTTGATCACCTGAAGTCGTCCAGGTCATCATCATCCTTGTAATTGGATTCCTGCCCCAGGTTTATCATTGACCCCATCAGGTCTTTGAATTCTATCCTTGCTTCCAGTACTTTTTTGCTGATCAGCGAATGAGAACTCAAACCGTGCAATACAAACTCCATCATCAACGCCTGTTCTTTTTCACCAGCCTGGGGGAAGAATTTCTTCACCAAACCATAAAGCCCATCAACAGTATATAGCAATTGAATTTTTTCCGCATCTTTTGAATTGAACAGCATATTCATGTTGTTCCCTTTGTCGAACCAGGAAATAATACTGCGGAAAGGATTATCATCCGGCACACCTTCGCGGCGCTTCTTCTTATTATCAGGACTTGGGAAATAATGACCAAAAATGGTGCGGAAAGATTTTTCCAACAGGTTATAGGCTACCTGGTAGGGACCTTCCTGCTCGCCTTCATACACCAGTTCAATCTTACCAGTAATGGATGGGATAATACCTACCAGATCACTGATCCAAACCTGGGTTTCTTTTTCCTTATTGATAATGGCTCGCCTTTCTGCTGCGCTGTATGCATTCTCCAGTGCTGCAATGGTAAGCCTCGTTGATACACCGCTCTTAGGATCCACAAATTCACTGCTCCTTGCCTCAAAAGAGACTTGTTCAATCAGTCGCCTCACCAGATCGCTGATCTTCACCCTGGCCATTTGTTCTTCATGTACCCGAGCCTCTTGTTGGGTAATGGCCAGTGAATCTTCAACGGATTTTGGGTAATGCGTGAGGATCTGACTCTCGATACGATCTTTAAGCGGCGTCACAATGGCTCCCCTGTTGGTGTAGTCTTCTGGGTTTGCTGTAAATACAAAAAGGATATCCAGCGGCATTCGGAGTTTGAATCCCCTGATCTGTATATCGCCTTCCTGCAAAATATTGAACAAGGCCACTTGGATGCGCGCCTGCAGATCAGGCAATTCGTTGATGACAAAAATGCCCCGGTTACTTCTTGGTATGATGCCATAATGGATCACCCGTTCGTCGGCAAAACTAAGCCGAAGGTTAGCCGCTTTCACGGGGTCAATATCTCCGATCAGATCCGCTACACTCACGTCTGGGGTGGCCAGCTTTTCACCATATCGTTCGCTGCGATTTACCCATGCAATTGGCGTGTCGTCACCTTTTTCAGCGATCAGGTTCTTCGCATAGCCCGATAAGGGGTTCATTGGGTCGTCGTTCACCTCGCTACCCTCCACGATCGGGATCTGTTCGTCCAGCAGATCAACCATCTGGCGCGCCATTCTGGTTTTTGCCTGACCCCTGAGTCCGAGAAATAGAATATTATGCCTGGATAAAAGCGCTCGTTCCGTATCCGGGATCACTGTATCATCGTAGCCCACAATGCCTGGAAAAGTTTCTTCATTCGATTTCAGCTTCTTGATCAGGTTCTCCCTGATCTCTTCTTTAACCGATCTTGGTTTATATCCGCTTTTACGTAATTCGCCTAATGTTTTGATCATAAAAATTCTAAAGTCAAAATTCTAAAGTCAACATAAAAAGAAGGGTTCTGTCTTCTTTCTATTCTCTATCAATTTCTGTTAATAAACTGTTTTCCGTTTTCCGCTTTCAAAGTCCTTGAATATGAAGGCACCCAGCTTATCAAGACTGGCAAAAAACGCTTTACCGTTATTGGTCTCTGTAAACTCTGTAACAAATTTTTGGAGATAAGGATCACTGGCGATCATAAAAGTTGTGATCGGCAATTTCAGTTTTTTACACTGCGCCGCCAGGTTCAGGCAACGGCTGGTGATCTTTCTGTCAAGGCCAAAACTGTTCTTGTAATATTTTTTGCCCACTTTCAGACAAGTAGGTTTCCCATCAGTGATCATGAAGATCTGCTTGTTTGGATTCTTCCTTCTCCTCAACAGGTCCATGGCCAGTTCCAATCCCGCTACGGTATTGGTATGATATGGACCTACCTGGAGATAGGGGATATCCTTGATCTCGACCATCCAGGCATCGTTTCCAAAAACCACAATGTCCAGAGTGTCTTTAGGATATTTGGTGGTGATCAATTCGCTAAGCGCCATGGCCACTTTCTTTGCGGGTGTGATCCTGTCTTCTCCATACAAGATCATGGAATGGGAGATGTCGATCATGAGCACCGTAGAGGTCTGCGTTTTGAAATCAGTTTCCCTGATCTCCAGGTCATCCTCATTCATCCGGAAAGATTCGATGCCGTGATTGATCTGCGCGTTCCTGATGGAGCTTACAAAATCGATCTGCTCAAGCATGTCACCAAACTGAAAGGGCCGCGTTTCCGGATTAAGGTCGTCACCCTGTCCGGGTTTAAACGTATGGTGTTCACCTGATCGTGATTTCTTAAGTTTCCCAAAGATCTCTTCGAGGCTGCGTTTTCGAATGCCCTGCTCCGTTTTTGGTGTGATCTTGATCTCGCCTGTTTGGTTATTCTCATCGAGATAACCTTTCTCCTTCATTTCGTCAATGAAATCGCCCAAGCCATACTCTTCAGAAGTCAGTTGGTATTTCTTGTCGAGTTGTGTCAGCCAGTTCATGGCTTCACTTACATCTCCACTGGTATAGGTGAGTAGCTGCATGAATAGATCAAGCAGCTTTTCGAATGGTGTTTTATTCTGATCGTTCGGATCAAAATGGGTAAAATGAAAACCTTTCATGGCTCCGGTTTAATAGTGAGAAGAATGAAGCAGTTGGTCAGGTCGCCG
>JANMHK010000256.1:0-21448 GCA_031375135.1 Sphingobacteriales bacterium
CTGTGGTAAAGCAATGGTGCCAATTGTTCTTACCGGAACCGCCACTACGTTCACTTGGACAGTATCTCAGCCTAGTGGTGTAACTGGTGCCACGCCCGGAACTGGAACAACAATTCCCGGACAAACGCTCAGCAATTCAACGGCAGGTCCCCTCACAGTGACTTACACCATTACGCCTCAGTATGGCAATTGCTCCGGTACTCCAATTACAGCAACTGTCACTGTCAACCCATGCAAGATCGGATGCTGGTCAGTTGAAAGTTTGGTAGCTAGTTATAATCAGCAGACCAACTCAACAACTTTCCGTTGGAAGATCTGTGGCAACAACTGCGCTGCTGCATTGTCTAATATTATATTTGGTTTCCCAACTGGTGTGACATCAGCGTTATCACCGGCAAATGGATCAACTTATAATACAGCTGTCTCGAACTATAGGATTGAAAATCCAACAGCATTCACGAGTGGCAAAAAAGGAGCAGCAACCCAATATGGTATCAAATACGAAGTAATTGGAGAAGGCATCAAAATCACTTGTGATGAATTTCAATATGTTCTTGCGGGCAACCAGGTCGGTAAGGAAATAGATATCATCATCAAAGCTGGAAGAACTCCTGTTTCTGGCAAATACATACCAACAGGATGCGGTAACACAAGTAACGCACCGAGCAGCCTCCTTCAGTCTGCAAATAGGATGAGTTCTGGGTCTGTTGCAACGAAAATTGTGTCTAAGGTGTTCCCGAACCCGCACAATGGACGATTCAATGTAGAGTTTGTTCCAATCGCAGACGGAGCAGCTACAGTTGAAGTGTTCACCATGGATGGTAAGCGGCTCGAGCAGAAATCGATGAAGGTTCGCAGTGGCTTCACACAGAAGGTTCCATTTGAAGTAAAAGGTAAATCATCGCTGATTTACAGGGTTTCAAACGGAGGCCAGACAAGCTCAGGAAGAATCCTTCCAAACTGATAACAATTAGTCCAACCAAAAAGCGGCTGTCTCAACATGAGGCAGCCGCTTTTATTTTAAAGCCCGGTCGGACAAAATCAACCGGGGCGAAACAATTAGGAACCAACTAAATGCCGGTTTGGAATGATCGAAATCGACCCGTCCTTCTCGAGCACCGCATATTTTACCTGCTCAAGCGTTTCGAGTCCCTGGCTCATTCTGGCCGCTTCGAGAATATCACCGAGATCAACGTTTGATTTTTTCATTCTTACTTCCAGTAATTTACCATCATCCACCAGGATCAGCGGCGCACCGTCAATGATTTTGTCTATCCTGGTACTGGTGGTTTTCACTTTACCTAAAAGATAATCTGCACTACACATCGCTGCTATCAACAGAAAACAGGTGGTCAGCGAATAGTCATTCCCCGTTAACGCATTGCTCGTGGTTTCACTGATGATTAACAACAATACCAGGTCAAACGTAGTAGTCTCCGACAAATTCTTTTTCCCCATGAAGCGAAAAATGAGCAGCACAAACAGGTAAATGATTAGCCCTTTAAATACTGGATTCATGATCAGGGAAATATAAAATGTGAAAAATGAAAGGAAGTGTTGTTGACCTTTAAATGAACGGGTATGTTGCCCGTTTCCTCTGGTAAAAGGAAAAAACTGATCTTACTGCTGCCCTCCGAACCTTTAAACCTATAATTTACCATGCCATTGGCAATATCAACAGACTCAGGTTCGGGTGTCACAGAGTCAACATTAAATTGAGACAGATAGTCGGGGCTAAAGGACAGCACAGTATAAGGGAGTTTATCCCCGTCGATCACCACCAGTTTCATGACGGCCCCAATCCGGAAATATTTTTCAAACTGAATGTTGGTCTTCCCCTGGGTCAATTCGGTTTTGCTTAACCAACCTGTTCCAAAAAGTCCAAGGGCCCCACTAATAACAAAAAGGCCTATAAATACCCACGCAAAAGGCTGGACCTGCCAGGCCCGGATGTGCAAATCGATGCTTTCGTCAATCTCCAGACCGGTAAAAACCTTTTCAACCTTGTTTTTGGGCGCTGACATACTCAACCTTATGCAAACCGATTGCCAACATATATCGGACATTTCAATCCGGAATTTGGAGCAAATCGGTAATTCTCTTATTTTTGCCTCCCCTTTAGGGAATTAGGCTGCCCGATAGTATAATGGTAGTACGACAGATTTTGGTTCTGTTTGTCTTGGTTCGAATCCAGGTCGGGCAACAATTTTTTATAGCAGCCCTTAAACCCAGCGCCTCACCAAAGGGCATGCTGGGCTTCTAAACATCGATTTGACACATGGCTATGTGAAAAAATCTGCAGATCTTCTCCTTTCATTTAGGCAGTAACACGGGAAATTCCAGGACTCCAAAAATTCCATTACCGCCCGCACGCTGTTCAGGCCAATCGGATTTAAAGAGCCAAATTCTACCAACCGCTGACTTAGCACTAAATTCATACTTTGAATATCGACGTAAAAAGCTGTCTACTCGGATTGTGGCAAACGTGATAAAAATTATTCAGAACAACAAAGTCAAATAAAGCGCATGAAGACTTTCATCTTTTTCGCACTCGTAGTTTGTGCAGTGGCCTCCTTCACACCTGGTAAAAGCGGGGCAAAAGAAGACTTCGTAATAGGTCAGGGACAAATGCCAAGCATTGTAAATGACAAACAGAACACCCTGCATGTGGTATATGGCTCCGGTGATAGCATCATGTACAGCTTTTTATCTCCCACAACAACTGTCTTTACGCCCCCCGTCCTGATAGGCGTATTACCCGGCCTGGCAGCATCGCACACAAGAGGTCCGCAAATTGCCTGCTCAAATAATGGCCTTACTGTTACCGCATGCAATGCTGACGGAGACATATTTTCTTATCACAAATCCGCCACGGCTAATTGGGTGAGTGCCGCAAGGGTAAATGATGTGGATACCGTTGCAAAAGAAAACTTAATGAGCCTGGGTGGGGATGGGCTATATAGTTATGCCGTGTGGCTCGACCTGAGAGGCAACAGGCAAAACAAAATCTACGGAGCAAGGACAGATGATGGCGGTAAAACATGGTCGAAAAATAAATTAGTTTACTCGTCGCCTGATGGCACAGTGTGCCAATGTTGCAAGCCATCTGTGATTGTAAAAGGAAACAATGTATATGTAATGTTCCGCAACTGGTTAGACGGTAATAGAGACTTATATTTTTTACAGTCCCACGACGGTGGCAACACCTTTAATACCGCAGAAAAATTAGGCAATGGCAACTGGAAACTAGACGGCTGCCCCATGGACGGAGGTGGAATAGCAGTCAACGACAAAGGCATTATTCAAACGATTTGGAGAAGAGAAGGCAAATTGTTCGCAGCACAACCAGGCATGCCTGAAAAAGCGATTGGCGAAGGCAGAGGGTGCACTGTTGAAATTGTTAAAGATAAACCGGTTTACGCGTGGGTAAAAGATGGCTTAATTACAGTAACCGACTCTAATGGCAAAGCATTGACATTGGGCAAAGGAAGTCAGCCTGTCATCAAATCTCTTGATGAAGCACAGATGATCTGCGTATGGGAATACGAAAAGCAAATTCACGCAGCCATATTTAAAATTTGATTTTTAGAAGAGAACACCTCGCTTTTGCGCGGTTTTTTCATTTTAGGCAGTGAAACTCTGTGCCCACGCCTAATATTATACCTTTCACGACACTGGGCTGTCTTTGAAGTTGCCAAAAAAAGACTCTATATCGCTAATGCCAATACGATTGTCTGGCGAAGGGGGACATTCACTATCCGCCGATTAGAAGGGGTGAGTTTCTGACGATCGCGAAAGATGAGGATGATGATTGAGCGCAATTAAGCCTCAGCCTTGTCCAGCGCCTGTAAAATATCCGCAAGGATATCATCCGGATGTTCTAAACCAATGGAAATACGAACCAACCCGGGAGTGATACCCACCGCGCTTCTCTCCTCCTCTGTTAATTTTGAATGGGTGGTACTTGCCGGATGCGATGCAATCGTTCTGCTGTCGCCCAGATTATTGGTCATGGAAAGCATTTTGAGCGAATTGAGGAACTTCCTTCCGCTGTCTATTCCACCTTTTAGATCAAAGGTGACAATGCCACCTCCATTGCTCATCATCTTCTTTGCAATATCATATTGGGGATGGGACGGCAGGAAAGGATATTTGACCATGCTGAGTGCCGAATGCCCTTCCAGCTTTAGGGCGATCTGTAAGGCTGATGAAGCGTGCCTGTCCATCCTTATATATAAGGTTTCCAAACTCTTTGAGAGCACCCAGGCGTTGAAGGGACTCATCGACGGTCCTGTGTTCCTGATGAACAGATAGAGTGGCTTGATAAGCTCCTCACGACCCACCACAACGCCGCCCAGTACGCGACCTTGTCCGTCAATGAATTTTGTTGCTGAATGGATGACCAGGTCAGCTCCAAACTTAATGGGTTGTTGAACGGCAGGTGTCGCAAAACAGTTGTCCACCACCAGAAGCACGTTATGCTTTTTGCAAATGCCGGACAGGTACTCAATATCTATGATGTCCAATCCCGGGTTACTGGGAGTTTCAACATATAACAGTTTTGTTTCGGGCCTGATGAGGGCCTCCACAGATGAGGGATCATTCATATTGAAATATGAATAATCAATACCCCATTTGGGAAGATATTTAGTGATGATCGTATGTGTGGAACCAAATACAGCTGAGGCAGAAACCATATGATCACCTTGAGAAAGAAAAGTCATAAAAGTTCCAAATACTGCAGCCATTCCGGTAGCCGTTGCTATCCCGTCTTCCGTGCCTTCAAGGGCAGCGATCTTGGCAATAAATTCGTCGGTGGTAGGATTTGAAAACCTTGAATAAATATTTACATCAAGAGAATCATCCGCAAAAGCGTCAGCCATGTCTTCAGCAGAATCATAGGTGAAACTGCTGGTGAGAAACAATGGCGTTGAATGTTCTTTCTCCCCAGTCTTCTTCGTCTGCAGTCTTACTGCCCGTGTTTCGTTATGTTCCATATCAGGATACGATCGTTTCGTTAACCATTACTTCCCAGGAAATGACTGCTCCGGCCTTGCGAAGTGTTTCTGCCACAGAGCAATATTTTTCAATAGACAGTTGAACAGCGCGGGAAGCTTTTGCGGGGTCTACTTCACCGGTGATCTGGAACAGCAAATGAACTTTTTCCCACAGCGATGGCTCTACTCCTTTCTGTCGTTCCCCATCCACTTTGATAATAAGATCCACAAGAGGCTGCCTTTGCTTTTTCAAAATGCTGATCACGTCCACTGCGCTGCAACCACACAGGGCCGCAAGCATCGTTTGCATGGGCCTCAGGCCGTCACCATGACCTCCCTGATCTGCAGGAATGTCTATTTTCATCGTGTGGCCCTTAGCGTCCGTAATGGTCAAACCATAATCAGGGTTTGTAAGTCTTGCCTGTAATAATGCCATACTCAAAAATACTGATTTAGGATGAATTCCAGTTAGCGGCCGATCAGTTGCCCCGGTCCTGACGAAGATCCATATGGTGGAACAACGTTAAACGAATGGCCTGGATGACCCTGTAATTAGCCTTCTGCGATGATGCCACAAAAACGTGCTGGTATCCAAGGAGTACATTGTTCCTACCCTTAAAATAATATCTCAGCCCAGTTGAGAACCGGTTCTGATCGAAATAATTATAAACGATCTGTTTCCCAAAATTGACCATCACTTCATCACCAATCACCAGACTGAGGTCTCCTTTCACAAACCGCTTAGTGGTCAGCGGCACCTGCATCTGAAAATTAAACCTCAGCCGGTAATTGAAATGATAGCCTTCACCCAATTCATTAGGCGCTTCCACTTTTCTCCTGAACCGTTGTTCAAATCGAAATGCCTGTTGGGTGGATATTTTTTTATAGACGGTCTGCCACTGGATCTGCTGCCAGAATCGGTGTTCAGGCTGGGCTATGCCGGGATGGTTGTCGGCCGGATAGTGGATAAAATACGCATACCCACCAGTTAAACGGGTTTGATCATGGATATAATAGGTAAGTCCTGGCCTTACTACAAATTGAAAAGGATCCCTTACAAAGTGATTTTTGGTTCTGTACTGCATATCCATCCACATGCCCCAATGCTTATTGAACCTTGTTTGGTTGAAGTAACCATACCAGATTTGTTCGTCGTGATCAATGGTCTTGGGATCTTGTGCAACAGCATCTGCAGCCAGTAAATACCAAACAGTGATCATCATTATCTTCCTCATCCGAGATCGCATTAATGGGTAGCTTTCTTCCGTAGATCCAGGTTATGGAAGAAAAACAGCCGTGCAGTATGTATTGATCGGTATTTGTTTCCGGCTGATAATTGCTGGAAGAGATTCATATAGCCAAACTGGATATTATCCTTCTTGTTCAGGAAATAATTGAACCCGGTGAAAAACCGATTCTGATCGAAATAGTTGTACACGATACGCTTGCCGAAATTGATATGAACCTCGTCGTTAATCACCCATGACCAGGCCCCTTTTTCGTATTTTTTTACTCCGATGGGAACCTGCATGAAAAAGTTATACCGCATCCTGAAATTGAAATTATACCCATCATCCAGTTCACCATCGTTGATCTTCTTGCGATAACGCTCTTCCAACCTGAACCACTGCATCAACCTGATCCGTGAATAATTTGTATGCCATTGTACCTGCTGCCAGATGCGGTGCTCTGGGGCTGAAATATCAGGGTGATCATCCCCTGGAAAATGATTGATAAAAGCATAGCCTAACGACAGCTTGGTGTTATTGTCGATATAATAAGTCACCCCCGGCCGAAATAGAAATTGTGATAAACTGTCTGTGAAGTCGTCTTTAGTCCTCAATTGGACATCCAGCCACAAACCCCATTTATCGTTCAGTCTGGTCTGGTTAAAATACCCCAGCCAGACCTGCTCCAGGGTCTGCGTTGTTTTAGTTTGGGACCTGATCCCGCCCAGCAAAAAGAAACAACCACCAATAATCAAAAACCTTTTCATATCACTTATTCAATAATCGTCAAAAGTAAATGAAACAAAGTACATGTATAGTCTACTGATGAAGTAGAGTATCGGTGCAATTTTTTTTCCTAAATCACCTTGATCAAGATTCTTAAGCTCCAGATCATCACCAGCACGCCCAGAAGAATAAATGAAGTCTTTTTAGGCAATCGACCCGCAAGCTTTGCAGCAAATGGAGCAGCGATAAAGCCACCAATAATCAATGCTACAATGGTCTGCCAGTGGCTCACACCCAATAGGGTAAAGAACGTAAAGGCACTCGCAAGCGTTACAAAAAATTCAGTGAGACTCACGGAACCGATCACATATTTTGGTGTTCTTCCTTTTGTGATCAGTGTAGTTGTTACAATAGGTCCCCAACCCCCGCCACCGAAAGAATCTAAAAATCCACCAGCGCCTGCAAGCCAGCCATAATGCCTGAACTTTTGTTGCGGCCTCGGTTTTCTAAATGCATTGATAAAGATCCGGATACCCAGGAACATCGTATACACCGCCATGATCGGCCTCAGGTAGTCGGCATGCGTCGTTCCCAATTTTACCAACAGCACAGCACCTGCAATAGCGCCCAACACACCAGGTATCAGTAATGCTTTGAACATCTTTTTGTTCACGTTACCAAACTTATAGTGACTATATCCAGAAGCTCCGCTCGCAAACATCTCCGCGGTATGGATGCTGCCACTAATAGCAGCAGGATTAACGCCGGCAGACAATAAAATAGTCGCACTGGTCACGCCATAGCCCATGCCCAGCGCGCCGTCCACCATCTGCGCCAGGAAACCGGCCAATACCATCCAGTGAATGGAAGGATCAAGCTTCTTGTAAAAATCCACTGTACCATCAGCAAGGTCCGAGAGTGGTATATATGAAAATATAAAATGCCCGAGTAGCATCACCCCAAATACAAGCAGGGATCGGGTGGCGAGTTTCCGCCATTTATCATCACGCTGCGGCTTGCCCTTCTCCACCAACACCTTAGTGATCTCGTTCATCCGCTTCACCTTCTCAGAAAAATCCCCATTCATCTGCTTCCTGATGGAGTGTAGGTTCTCAAGCGTATCATCGATCTCCAGGGGCAGCGACTGGTTCAACATTTCCTTGATCCGCTTAGCAGCCGTCGGTGATTTCCCGTTTGTAGAAATCGCTATTTTCAAATTTCCCTTCTGAACAATACTTCCCAAATAGAAATCACAGAGATCAGGGGTATCTGCCACGTTGATCAGAATTCTACGCTCCTTGCAAAGCTCCCGCACCACTTCACTGAACTCGCGGTCACCCGTAGCCGAAATAACGATATCCTTGCCATCAAGGTCAGACTCTTCAAATGCTTTTTGAAATATTTCAACGTGCTCATACCCCGACACGAATTCCCTTACCTGCTCCAGCACCGTAATGGAAACAATGGTTATTCGGGTAGCAGGACTGTTCACCAATAACGACTGAAGTTTCTCCATACCAATATTGCCCGCGCCGATCAGCAGCAAATGCATTTTCTCCAGTTTCAGGAAAACCGGATACAGCGGGTTTTTATGTATGGTTACAGTTGGTACCACTATTACACGATATTTTTTCTGATCACATAATCGCCGAACGATTCTCCCTGTTCCCGCTCAACACTATAATGTCCGATCAGCTGGTCCAACACGGCCAGGATCTCCGGCTCTTCGAGATTCTCTTTATACTTCCGGTTTAACCTCAGTCCGTTCCTGTCTCCGCCAAGATGCATATTGTATTTTCCATAGCCCGTTCCGATCAATCCGATCTCGGACAGCGTGGGCCGGCCACAGCCATTTGGGCAACCTGTCATTCGTATACTGATCGCATCATCAATGACACGATGTTTTTCTAAAATCGGCTCAAGCTTCGTAATCAACGTTGGCAGATATCTTTGCGCTTCAGCGAGCGCAAGCGGGCAGGTATTAAACGCAACACAAGCAATGGCATTCTTCCGCATCTCCCTACTTTGTTCCGTTACACCAATGACGCCATATCGTGCCAGTATTTCATGGATCAGTGATTTCTCTGCTTCATCTACATCCGAGACTATTACATTCTGATTAGCGGTGAAACGGAAATTTGCTTTTCCTGTCGAGGCTATTTCATAAAACGCTGTTTTAAAAGATGCCCTTTTATCGTCTGTTACCCTGCCTGTTTCCACAAACGCGGTATAATGCCATTTTCCATTCGCCCCAATATTCCAGCCGAAATGATCAATGCGTTCAGTAAATTCAAATGGCCGGGGTGCCTCCAATTGGAATCCGCAGCGGAGCTCCAATTCTTTTTTAAAATTCTCAACCCCCATCCTGTCGATCGTATATTTCAGCCGCGCTTGTTTGCGGTCGGTCCTGTCACCATGATCCCTTTGAATGGTGATGATCTCATAGACCGCTTTCAATACTTTTTCCTCAGTATCGCAAAAACCAAGCACCGTAGCCAATCTCGGATAAGTGACCGTACTCCCATGTGTAGTACCAAGGCCACCACCTGCAGCAATATTGAATCCTTTCAACTCATTGTTTTCAACAATGGCGATCATTGCAACATCATTGGAGAACACATCCACATCATTATTCGGCGGGATGGCGATCGATATTTTAAACTTCCGCGGCAGATATCTGTCCTGGTACAACGGATCAATCTCCTCTTCTTTATTCAACAAGGGTTCTTTATCCAGCCAGATCTCATAATAAGACCTGGTTTTCGGCAAGGCCATTAAACTGATCTTGTCTGCGTACTCAAATACCTGCTGGTGAACCGCCGATTCCATGGGATGAGAACTGCAGGTAACGTTCCTGTTGACATCCCCACAGGCTGCTATCGAATCCAGTTTCAACGTATCGAAAGACCGCAGCGTGGGCTTGATGTGCGACTTGAGAATGCCATGAAGTTGTATGGTTTGGCGGGTGGTGATCTTGATCACTTCCGTGGCGTGTTCACCCGCGATATGATGCATACCCAGCCATTGTTCACCGGTCATAAATCCACCGGGCAATCTCAGCCTGATCATGAAAGAGTACAGCCATTCGAGTTTTTTCTCGCCACGTTCTTCACGCCGGTCACGATCATCCTGCTGGTACATGCCGTGAAACTTGATCAGTGACTGATCATCTTCACGGATGGCTCCGGTCAACTCGTCTGTTAAACTGGCAGCAAGACTTCCCCGCAGGCCATCACTGGCCAGTTTAATCCGCTCTACTGCTGTATATTGTTTATCTGCCATGATTTTTAATACACGTCTTTTTGATAACGACCTTCTTTTTTCAAATGATCCAGATATTCTTTAGCTGCATCTTCTGATTTACGTCCATGCTCACTGATAATGTCCAATAAAGTTTCCTCCACTTCGTGGCTCATGGGAACCTTCGATCCGGCAACATAGAATACTGCGCCGTTCTCCAGCCATTCAAATAAGGCCTTACCATGTTCTTTCATCTTGTGCTGGACATATATCTTCTTCTCCGTATCTCTTGAAAAAGCCACATTTACACGTTGTAATACACCTGTCTCATGGTACTGCTGAATCTCTGTCTGATAGAAGAAATCGGAAGTGAAATTGCGCTCTCCAAAAAACAACCAGTTCCTGCCAGATGCAGCTTCAACATCCCTTTCCTGCAGGAAAGCACGGAAGGGCGCAATGCCTGTTCCGGGGCCCACCATGATGATATCACGTGTAGCATCAGGAAGTTTAAAAGAACGATTCCTGTGCACGTAGAACGTGATCGGTGTGCCAACAGGCAAATCACCCAGGAAACTGCTGCAAAGACCGTAATGCTGTTCATCCTGTTTCAAAAAACCATTCAGTCCTACCGTAATATGCACCTCCCTGGGTTCTGCCTTTGCAGAAGAAGAAACTGAATATAAACGCGGTGCGATGGGATGAAGCAGGCCGAGCACTTCGGAAAACGGCGTCTCATCTTTCAAGGGATAAATCCTCAACAGATCTACCAAATCCATACGTATGTCAGGGATCTCATGACCAGAAACCGTGGCATATTTTTTTACTGCGGACCCCAGCAGGTAACAGATATTCAATTTGTTGGTAAGCAAATCACGAATGGTTCCTGCTGATTTTGACAGCTGAACATATTCGTTCGGATCTGCTTTTCCAAGTTCAATAATGCGCTCTACAACCTCGTGCCGATTAGAAGGAATAATAGCTATGGAATCACCAGCATCATAATCAAGGTCTTCATCGGCCCTGATCTCAATATGCCATGTTCTTCGGGTCGAATCCTTGTCGTTCAAATTAACTGAACGGGTGATAACGCCTTCAATATTCTTCTTGACGTGCTTTTTGGCCTCGCCATTCTTCGTGGTTTGTTGTGGTACTACAGCCTGCTGCGACTGCTCGGTGGCGTACAATCCGAACACCCTGTTGAACCAGGTCTCTGCGGGTTGTTCGTAATCCACATCACAATTCTGCACGGGCAGTATACGGGTAGCCCCAAGCCTTTGCAACTGGGCATCAACGTCCTCCCCTGTTTTACAAAAAAGTGGATAGGATGAATCGCCCAGGGCAAGGATACTGTATTTGAGATTTGGTAATTGCGTTTGCGACTGATGGATATAATCGTAAAACTTCTTTGCAGTTTCCGGTGGTTCCCCTTCGCCCTGCGTACTGATGATGATAAAAAGATTTTCTTCTTTCGTCAGATCCTCATTTCGGTACTGCTCAACTGCGGTGCATTTAGCCATGAGCGAATGCTGTTTTGCTGCAGCAGTGAATTGAAGCGCAAGTTTCTTTGAGTTTCCTGTTTCTGTTCCGTAAAGAATACTGATCTTCTTTACGGCTTTCTTTATTTCTGATGTTCCATTGGTCCCCTGGCCGGACACAAGTCCGTTCAAATATCCATGGATCCAGATAATTTCTTCTTTACTAGAGGTATTGATGAGCTGTTGTAATATGTGCAGCTTCGTTTCAGGAATCATGATCCGCACGTTGAGCAGTGGATGATATAATATTCTCAGGAAGCGATTCAAAATATTCTGCTCCCGCTTCCGATGCGTTGTACCAGGCAAACTTCTCATGCAGTTTCACAACATCACCAATGATGATCAGTGTAGGAGAAACATAACTAACCCCTTGTTCATTCCTGCATTGTTCAATATTCTTAATAAACACTTGCTGGCTTGGGGTAGTAGCCTGTTCAATCACTGCAACGGGTTTAGTTGCACTCATGCCTGACTCGAGCAATTTTGCACTGAGGAGAGACAAGGCGTGTGACGACATATAAAACACCAGGGTATCGCTGGTATGGGCCAGGTCGTACCATTCTTTTTCCGTGATCACATCATCCTTATAGTAAGTGAGCAGTCTTACCCCTGTTGAATAACCCCTTGCTGTAAGCGGTATTCCGGCATAGGCTGATGCGCCTAGTGCAGCTGTAACCCCGGGAATAATTTCAAACGGGATCTGGTAAGCATACAAGGTTTCGAGCTCGTCTAAAATATTGGAATAGATTGACACGTCTCCACCTTTCAACCTAACCACCAGATTTCCCTTCACCGCATGTTCCAGCAAAAGCAGGGAGATGACATTCTGGGGTGTTGAACTTTCGCGGCGCGACTGCTTTCCGACTTCTACGATTTTAGCAAGCGGGTTTGCATAACGAGTGAGAATATCTTTCGATACCAAACGATCCGTTAGAATCACGTCAGCCTTACTTAGGTAATGAGCCGTTTTAATGGTCACCAGATCCGGGTCGCCTGGACCTGCTGCCGCTAATATGACTTTACCCGTCAAATTTGTTTCAGCCATATCAGGAGTTAACAGTTTGAATAAGAACAGCGGCTACCGTACTGTTGCTGGTTTCATCGATGAGAATAGCACCGGCATTGGAAGGAAGCTTGTCAAATGGATCAGCGACGATAGGACTTGCTGTTTTTAGAGATACACGGACCACTTCATTCAACCGCACCGTATCTGTAGGATCCTGCTGTTGCAGGGTATTGACATCAAGTTTGTAATAGATCTCTTTCACCACCGCCTTAACCGTTCTTGAACGATGTTGCAGGTAATATTTATTCCCTTTGACCAGGGGTTTATCGTCGAGCCAGCACAATAACACATCGAATGAATTGCTTACTGTTGGCACATTGTCTTTCCGCACAATGGTATCGCCCCTGCTGATATCAATATCATCTGCGAGATGGATCACTACGCTTTGGGGAGCAAAGACTTCTTCAACTTCAACGCCACCTGTTTCCAGCTTGGAAATGCTGGTGGATATGCCTGCAGGCAGCACGATCACTTCATCCCCTTTTTTATATATTCCGCTTTGCACCCTTCCTGCATAACCGCGATAATCGTGGAGTTCAGGAGATTGAGGCCTGAGTACATATTGTACCTGGAACCTGGGGTTCACCAGATCTTCATTGGTGTCCAACGCCACATCTTCAAGGAATTCAAGTAATGCAGGACCTTCATACCATGGTGTTTTCAATGATCGATCAACGATGTTGTCGCCATCCAATGCACTGATGGGAAAGAAATCAACGGACCCTAATCCAAGTTGCTTCGCCACTTCGAGATAGTCGATCACAATATTGTTATAGACATCCTGCGAAAAACCTACCAGGTCCATTTTATTGATCGCCACAACTACATGCGGAATCTTTAACAGTGAAGCGATGATTGAATGTCGGCGTGTTTGCTCAACAACACCCTGGCGCGCATCGATCAGAATGATGATCAGTTCCGCGTTACTGGCACCTGTGATCATGTTGCGGGTGTACTGCACGTGACCGGGCGCATCAGCAATGATGAATTTTCTTTTGGGCGTAGAGAAATATCGGTACGCCACATCGATGGTAATGCCTTGCTCGCGCTCCGCTCTTAACCCATCAGTAAGAAGGGCCAGGTCGATCTCGCCCGCATTCTTATTGACGGATTGTTTTGCGAGCTGTTCCAGCTGGTCCGACAAAATATTTTTACTGTCGTACAGCAATCTTCCGATCAAAGTACTTTTCCCATCATCCACACTTCCTGCTGTGATAAATCTCAATAGATCCATGCCTGCTTGTTTTTAGAAATAACCGTTCTTCTTTCTGTCTTCCATGGCCGCCTCTGTTACCCTGTCGTCGATTCTGGTCTCACCACGTTCACTAATCCTGGTGAGAATGATTTCACTGATCACTTCCTCCAGCGTGGAAGCTTCTGATTCAACCGCAGCCGTGCAGGTCATATCTCCCACCGTTCTATATCTTACACTTCTGGTGTTGATCTTGTCACCTTCGTCTATTCGAATAAATGGCGACATGGCAACGAGCTGACCTTCGTGTTCGATCACCTCACGCTGGTGAGAGAAATAGATGGATGGGAGGGAAATATTTTCTTTTTGTATATAGCGCCAAACGTCGAGTTCTGTCCAGTTACTGATCGGAAACACCCTTACGTTCTCACCTTTTGCGATCCGGCCATTATAGATGCTCCAGAGTTCAGGTCGCTGAAGTTTCGGATTCCATTGCCCAAATTCATCCCGCACAGAAAAAATTCGCTCCTTGGCCCGGGCTTTTTCTTCATCCCGGCGGGCTCCGCCTATACAGGCATCGAACCCAAATTCTTCTATGGTATCCAGTAAGGTGTAGGTCTGTAACCAGTTCCTGCTGGCAAACTTGCCTTTGGGTTCAGTTAATTGTTTTTGTTTAATCGTATCCTCCACTTTCCTGACGATCAACGTAGCACCCACTTCTGCTGCCAGTGCATCGCGATAAGCAAGTGCCTCCGGGAAGTTATGGCCCGTGTCAATATGAACCAGGGGAAATGGAATGGGACCTGGTGAAAAAGCCTTTTGTGCGAGCCTCACCATTGTGATCGAATCTTTACCGCCGCTAAACAATAGGGCTGGCTTTTCGAACTGGGCAGCAACTTCGCGGAAAATAAAAATACTCTCCGATTCAAGCTGGTCCAGGTAATCCAATCTATATTTTTTGTTATCCATTAGTCTACTAAAATGATGGGTTTGTACTCAAAAAAATATTAAGCTGTTTTCACATGCAATCCGCACTCTTTCTTGGAATCATCTTCCCACCACCACCTTCCAGACCTGAAATCTTCACCGGCCTTGACAGCCCTTGTACAGGGTGCGCAGCCTATGCTCACAAAACCACGATCGTGAAGGGGGTTATAAGGTATGGTATGAAGGCTGATAAAATCTTTTACGTCCTGGTCTGACCAATGCAACAATGGATGATATTTAATCAACTCATTGGCGGCATCCCACTCCAGAATGGGCATCCCCTGCCGATCCGGACTTTGTGAAGCCCGGATCCCGGTGATCCAGATCTTTTTACCCTGCAAGGCTCTTTTCAGAGGCTCTACTTTGCGAATTCCGCAACAGGCCTTGCGATGATCTACCGACTCATAAAAAGCATTGGGACCGTTCCCGGTTACCCATTGCTGAAGAGCCTGTTCATTGGGATAATAGGCCTGTATATCAATCTTATACCTGTCCAGCGTGGCCGACCAGGTACTGTATGTTTCAGGGAATAAACGACCAGTATCCAGGGTGAATACCGACACCGGAACGGTAGAATCATGGAGTAGTTGGGTAATGGCCTGATCCTCCAGTCCAAAAGACGTAGAGAATACGATCTCACCGGGGTATAAAGCTCCCAATTCAAGCAAATTTTGCTGAATATCCTGCTTATCAAACCGGTTAAGTATGTCTGAGGAGATGACCATTAGTCTACAAATATAGTAGACTTAGCCAAAATCCGGACAAACCAGCGGGATTTTAATCCAAAATAATAAGGTTGCGAGGCCATGCAAATTCAGGAAAACCAGAGCCAGCAAGGACTCGCGCCTACCCCTGTGTGGAAATCTTTTTCAGGCAGTTTTCCAGGCTTTTTTCCCAGGGCTTGATTTGAAGACCAAATGTTTCGCTGATCCGCGTGGTATCGAGTACACTGTAGCACGGGCGTTTGGCCGGGGTTGGATAGGCACTGCTGGGGATCGGGTGGACCATACACCCCGTCTTTACCATACCGGCTATGGCCAATGCAAACTGGTACCAACTGATCACACCCCCATTGGTATAATGGTAAATGCCCCCGGGGGCACTGGGGGACATTGCAATATGAAATAACGCGTCTGCCAGGTCAGCGGCATAAGTCGGCGAACCCACCTGATCGTCCACTACATTGATCTCTTTTTTTTCATTCATCAGCCTGATCATCGTTTTCACAAAATTCTTCCCGTACGAGGAATAGACCCAGGAAGTGCGAACAACAATGGCATCGGAGTTCAACCTTAAAGCCTGTTCTTCCCCTTCCAGTTTCGATGCGCCGTAGGTATTGACAGGAGATGTAAAATCCGTCTCACGGTATGGGACAGACGAAGTACCGTCAAATACATAGTCGGTCGATATATGAATAAATCTGCACTGAAGTTCATGGCAAACAGCAGCTAGTATTCCCACTGATTCGCCATTGACCAGAAAAGCCAGATCCCGCGCCTGTTCAGCCATATCAACAGCCGTATAAGCAGCGCAATTGATCACTACGTCTGGTTTTTCGATACTGAAAAATGTTCTGAGCAGTTCAAAGTTTTCAATAGGAAGATCTTCCCTTGAAAGAAAAGTAAATTTTACATCGCTCACTTTGCAAGCCAGGTCACGCAGCTCTTTTCCAACCTGCCCGTTTGCTCCTGTCACGATAATGTGCGTCTTGCTCACTTAAATTCAAAATTGTGTTTCGCATCCCTGAACAACGGATGTTTCAGGTCTTTTTCTGAAACAATGGCTTTATCGGCAGGTATTTTCCAGTCGATCGCTAACTCTGGATCGTTCCAGATAATACTGCCTTCGCTTTCTTTATGATAGTAGTTATCACATTTGTAAAGAACCTCTACAGTTTCTGATAATACAGAGAATCCATGTGCAAATCCTTTTGGTATCAGGGCCTGCAGTTTATTCTCCGAAGATAGCTCCACGCTAAATACTTTTCCATAAGTAGGCGAGCCCCTCCTGATATCTACGGCTACATCCCAGATCTTGCCACTCAATACCCGCACCAGCTTGGCCTGGGCAAAGGGATCGTGCTGAAAATGAAGTCCTCGGACCACGCCGTAAGTAGATTTCGACTGATTATCCTGTACCCAGTCGTACGACAAATTCTCATAACTGAAATCTCGGTCATTATAGCTTTCAAAAAAATAACCCCGATGATCTTCAAACACTATGGGTTCAAACAACACAAGTCCAGGAAATTCAGTAGGGTGAAAAGGCATATGAGGTTATTATCGGTTGTTATATTGGTCGTGGTAATATTTCTGGTAAGCGCCCGAAGCTACATGGTCGATCCATTCCTGGTTCTGAAGGTACCATTCCACTGTTTTTTCGAGTCCTTCTTCAAATTGTAATGACGGCTTCCAACCCAGCTCCTGGTTCAATTTGGTGGCATCAATGGCATAACGAAGGTCATGGCCCTGTCTGTCTTTCACATAGGTGATCAGCTGAGCGGATTCCCCTGGCTCGCGGCCCAGTTTTTTGTCCATAATTCCGCAAAGCAGGTGGATCAGGTCGATATTCTTCCACTCGTTAAAACCGCCAACATTATAGGTTTCGCCCAGCCTGCCTTTATGGAATATGACGTCGATAGCTGTTGCGTGATCATTCACCCAAAGCCAGTCGCGTACGTTCTCACCTTTGCCATAAACCGGCAATGGCTTTCTCTGTTTGATATTATTGATCATCAGGGGAATGAGTTTTTCTGGAAACTGGTGAGATCCGTAGTTGTTAGAGCAATTTGATATCACCACCGGGAGACCGTAGGTATGATAGTAAGCCATGGCAAGATGATCGGACGCTGCTTTTGATGCCGAATAAGGCGAACGCGGATCATAAGGCGTTTCTTCCGTGAAAAATCCAGTCTCGCCTAAAGATCCATAAACTTCATCTGTGGATACATGGTAGAACAGCTTGCCTTCTTTATCGGTCCAAAGTTTTTTTGCCGCGTTGAGCAGGACACCGGTACCCAGCACATTTGTTTTCACAAAAGCAAGAGGGTCCATGATGGATCGGTCAACATGGCTTTCTGCTGCCAGGTGTATCACTGAGTCAAATCTTTCGCGATCAAAAAGTTCGTTGATGAAAGCTTCGTCGGTGATATCACCCTTCACGAAACTGTAGTTCGGCAGCTTGTCTACATCTTTCAGATTTTCGGGATTACCTGCATAGGTGAGTAGGTCAAGGTTAATGATAGAATAATCAGGATAGCGGTTCACCAGCAATCTCACCAGATGCGAACCGATAAATCCCGATCCGCCGGTAACGAGAATTTTCCTTTTCATATTTATAAGCTCCAGTATGCTCTTTTGGTTATCCCCCTGTACATCCCCTTAAGGTCAAGGATGATGCCCGTGGGTTTTGTGATTGAACAGAAATAGTCTTCATCAAGATGCTTGTACGCATCATGTGGAATAGCAACAATGACCGCGTCATAATCACTCCTCTCCTGCCTGGTGATGTGTACCCCATATTCATGCTCCACTTCAGCCAATTCAGCGTATGGATCTTCAACGTCAACGTGTATGTTGAAGGCCTGGATCTCCCTTACCGTATCCACGATTTTTGAATTTCTGATATCACTTACATTCTCCTTGAACGTCACTCCTTTCACCAGTACCCGTGCATTGTTCACATCAGGGGCATTGCGGAAGACATGCATGATCACTTTGCGCGCCACGTTCTTGGCCATGTTATCATTGATGAACCGGGAGGCCGAGATTACTTTCGCCTCATATCCTAATGCTGCCGCTTTATGGGTAAGATAGTAAGGGTCCACGCCAATGCAATGACCACCCACCAGTCCGGGTGAAAATTTCAGGAAGTTCCATTTAGTACCAGCAGCAGCCAACACATCGTATGTGTTGATATTCATCCGGTCAAAGATCATCGACAGTTCATTCATCAGCGCGATGTTCAAATCGCGCTGCGTGTTCTCCACGATCTTGGCGGCCTCTGCCACCTTGATTGAAGTAGCGCGATGCACCCCTGCATCAACCACCAATTCATATACCTTGGCGATCTCATCCAGTGATTCTGCATCGCAACCCGAGACGATCTTCACTACTGATCGTAGCGTATTTTTCTTATCTCCCGGGTTGATCCGCTCGGGTGAGTATCCGATCTTAAAATCTTCGCCAACTTTCAAACTGGACAGCCGCTCAATAACGGGGAGGCAATCTTCTTCTGTACACCCGGGATAAACAGTAGATTCAAAAACCACATAGTCCCCTTTTTTGATCACGTGTCCGATTGTTTCCGAGGCACCGATAACAGGTTTTAGATCAGGAGCATTAAATTTATCAACGGGTGTAGGTACGGCTACAATGAAAAATTTTGCTTTCTTCAACTCATTGATATCACTTGTAAACTGAATATCCTTTCCTGCAAAATTTTCCTGGGGTACTTCCTTACTGGGATCGATGTGCTTTTTCATCATCTCCACCCGCTTCTCATTGATGTCAAAACCAATGACTGAAACCCGCTTGGCAAGTTCCAGCGCAATCGGAAGACCTACGTATCCAAGCCCAATGACGGCAAGCTTTTCTTTTTTATCTAACAAATCCTGATAGATCAACATTATTTCTGGCTTTTAAATTCCTTCGGCTGCTTATATAGTTCGTCCTTGGGTAAGGATTTAAAATATTCGTAAGTAATTGCGAGACCTTCTGCCCTGGCCACTTTCGGTGTCCAACCCAGGATCTCTTTGGCCTTGGTGATATCTGGTCTCCTTTGCTTGGGATCGTCCACAGGGAGTGGTTTATATACGATCTTCTGGTTAGTGCCGGTTAATTTGATAATCTCTTCGGCAAAATCTTTCAACGAGATCTCGACCGGATTTCCAACATTCACAGGCTGGGCATAATCGCTCATCAACAACCTGTAGATACCTTCTACCAGATCGTCCACATAGCAGAAAGAACGGGTCTGTGAACCATCACCGAAAACGGTAAGGTCCTCCCCCCTTAATGCCTGACCAATAAATGCAGGAAGTGCCCTTCCATCGTTCAGCCGCATCCGGGGACCATAGGTATTGAAGATCCTGATGATCCTTGTTTCAACGCCATGGAAAGTATGGTATGCCATCGTGATGGACTCCATGAATCGTTTTGCTTCATCATAAACACCGCGTGGTCCAACCGGGTTTACATTACCCCAGTATTCTTCTGTTTGCGGGTGAACCATCGGGTCTCCGTAAACTTCAGAAGTTGAAGCAACAAGCATCCTGGCACCTTTTGCCTTAGCGAGGCCAAGGCAATTATGGGTACCGAGTGCACCAACCTTCAGGGTCTGTATGGGTATTTTGAGATAGTCAATAGGGCTCGCGGGTGACGCGAAATGCAGGATATAATCGAGTTCTCCGGGGATATGAATGAACCTGGAAACATCGTGATGGTAAAATTCAAAATCTTCCAGTTTGAAAAGGTGTTCGATATTTCTCAAGTCACCGGTGACCAGATTGTCCATACCGATCACCTTGAATCCTTCCTTAATGAACCTGTCGCACAAATGAGAACCCAGAAACCCTGCGGCCCCGGTGATCAATACACGTTTCTTTCCCATCTAGTTATTTTTTAGTTGTGTTACCTCTTCCAATGCTCTCATAATGAAATCCAAGTTCCTTGACTGCAGCAACGTCAAAAAGATTCCGGCCATCAAAAATCACCTTATGGTTTAAGCTTTTCACCATCTTGATAAAATCCGGGGTGCGGAACTCATTCCATTCCGTGGCGATGATCAAACCATCTGCCCCTTTAATGGCTTCATACTGGCTCTCTGCATAATTGATCTTATCTCCAATTACACCGCGCACATTATTCATGGCTTCAGGATCGAACGCCGTAACTGTTGCCCCATCTTTCAGTAATTCTTCTATAATATATAGTGCCGGTGCTTCCCGAATATCGTCAGTGTTGGGTTTGAAGGCAAGTCCCCATAAAGCAAAATGTTTTCCTTTCAGGTCGTTATTATAGAACTTCCTGATCTTGGGCAACAGGTGCTTTTTCTGGCGTTCGTTGACGTCCATCACGGCATTCAGGATCTGGAAATCGTATTCAACATCATTGGCACTTTTTACCAGTGCCTGCACATCTTTAGGGAAGCAACTGCCTCCATAGCCGATGCCAGGAAAAAGGAAACGTTTCCCAATACGGTCGTCGGATCCAATACCGAGCCGAACCATATCCACATCTGCACCGAGCCGCTCACAGAGTTGGGCGATCTCATTCATGAAAGATATCTTGGTAGCAAGAAAAGAATTGGCCGCATATTTTGTAAGTTCTGCGGAACGTTCGTCCATGAAGATCACCGGATTTCCCGAACGGACAAATGGCGAATACAGTTCGTTCATGACTTTCTTTGCGCGGTCCGAACTTGTACCGATCACTACCCTGTCGGGCTTCATGAAATCATCTACGGCAACACCCTCG